>NZ_BADB01000214.1:0-532 GCF_000333415.1 Microbacterium sp. B24
TCCGCACCCCGATCCCCCCACGTTCCGACAGGAGTCGAAGATGACTGGCCCCACGATCGCCGCGCCGCCTACGCGCGCGCCCGAAGACCGCGCCGCGGCACGGCGCCGCCGACGCGCCGAGGCCTGGGCGGAAGCCGCAGGCGCCGGGTGGAAGGTCTGGCTGGTCAAGATCGTGTGCCTGGGCGTCATCGACGCGATGGCCGTCTATGCGATCCTCGTCCTGCTGACCAAGGACAGCGTCGTCATCGCAGCGGTCGTTGCCCTCGGCATCCTCGCGATCAACGTCGTCTACCTGAAGCCGGGCCTTCTGCCGGCCAAGTACCTGACGCCGGGCCTGGTCTTCCTCTTCGTCTTCCAGATCTTCGTGGTCCTGTACTGCATCTACATCGCGTTCACGAACTACGGCTCGGGACACGTGTCGACGAAGGACGACGCCGTCAACGCGCTGCTGATCCAGAACCAGCAGCGCGTCGAGGACTCGGCCGCCTATCCGATGTCGGACTCTAGAGGATCCCCGGGACCGAGCTCGAAT
>NZ_BADB01000213.1:0-4911 GCF_000333415.1 Microbacterium sp. B24
CATCCGCAGCTCCTCGGCCAGGAAGCGCACCGTCACCGGAACCAGGTACGGCGCATTCGGCCGAACGCGAAGCGGCGTCGGGGTGAGGAACGGTGCGTCGGTCTCGACGAGGATCCGCTCGCGCGGCGTCACCGCCAGCGCGTCGCGCAGGTTCTGCGCGTTCTTGAACGTGATGTTGCCCGCGAAGCTCAGCCAATAGCCGCGGTCGGCGGCGATGCGCGCCATGTCGGCGTCGCCGGAGAAGCAGTGGAACACCGTGCGCTCGGGAGCCCCGACCCGATCGAGGGTTTCGAGAACGGCGTCGTGGGCGTCGCGGTCGTGGATCTGCATCGCGATGCGGTGCTTCTTCGCCAACGCGATGTGCGCCTCGAAGCTCTCGAACTGCGCTGGACGGCCCGTCTCGTCGGTGCGGAAGAAGTCGAGCCCCGTCTCACCGATCGCCCGCACGCGCGGCTGCGCGGCGAGTTCGTCGATCACGGCGATGGCCTCGCCGAGCATGCCCTGCTCGGCATACGCGGGTGCTTCGTTGGGATGTATCGCCACCGCCGCGAGGACGCGCGGGTGGGATGCCGCGGCCCACGCCGACCACCGGCTCGACGCGATGTCGCCGCCCGCCTGGACGGCACCGACGACGTTCACCTCTGCGGCCCGACGCATCTGCTCGTCGAGCGGGAGACCCTCGCCGTCCTCGATCTCGAGATGCGTGTGATTGTCGTAGACGGCGACCGGCAGCGGATCGGGCGCCGGCGGATATGACACGTCGCGTGAACTCTTCTCGCGCACGCGGACGTACGTCGACGGATCAACGGCGTCGCTCACCGGCATCCCCTCTCTTCTTCGATCCGGCGCACTGTTCCCCCCGCGCCTCCGTGTCCCACTCTCTGTCGAAGAGAGCACGTGCGCAAAGCACCTTTAGGGACATGCCGCCCCGCAAGTGGGACACGATGGAGGGGACGGGTGGGACGGGTCAGGGCTGCTCGATCCGGGGGAACAGCGGCTCGAGGCCGTTGACGCTGGTGCCGGGCACAAGGACTCCCCAGCTCCCGGCCTCGCGCAGCGGCTGATCCCGGAGACGCCCCACGTGCCCGAGCGCGACCCACAGCTTCTCGGTGGCGATCGGCATCACGGGGCTCAGCAGCACCGCGAGCGCACGCAGACCCTCCGCCGCCGTGTAGAGCACCGTCGCAAGACGGGCACGCTGAGCGTCGTCCTTTGCCAGCGCCCACGGGGCGTTCTCGGTGATGTAGCCGTTGAGCGCGTCGACGATCGTCCAGATCGCCGCGATCGCCTCGTCCGGACGGAAGCGCTCCATCGCCGCATCGGCCGCCGTCGCGGCATCCGCCACGATCCTCTGGATGCCGAGATCGCCCTCCGTGTACGCGGCGGGCGGCGGCACGATGCCCTCGAAGTACTTCTCGATCATCGCCGTCGTCCGCGACGCGAGGTTGCCGAATCCGTTCGCGAGCTCCGCCTGGTAGCGCGCCGAGAGGTCCTCCCACGAGAACGAGCCGTCCTGGCCGAACGCGATCGCCGACAGGAAGTAGAACCGGTAGGCGTCCGAGCCGAACACATCGGTGATCTCCGTCGGGGCGATGCCGGTGAGCTTCGACTTCGACATCTTCTCACCGCCGACCAACAGCCAGCCGTGCGCGAAGACACCGCGGGGCACGTCGAGGCCGGCAGCCATCAGCATCGCGGGCCAGATCACCGCGTGGAAGCGCAGGATGTCCTTGCCCACGACGTGGAAGGCCGGCCACCGTCGCTCGAACTGGTCCGGGTCGGTGCCGTACCCGACCGCGGTCGCATAGTTCAGCAGCGCATCCACCCACACGTAGATCACGTGTGACGGGTCCCACGGCACGGTGATGCCCCAGTCGAACGCCGAGCGCGAGATCGACAGATCCTTCAGCCCCGAACGCACGAACGAGACGACCTCGTTGCGCGCCGACTCGGGCCGGACGAAGTCGGGCTCGGTCTTGTAGAGCTCGAGCAGGCGGTCCTGGAACTCGCTGAGCTTGAAGAAGTAGTTCTTCTCCTGCAGCAGCTCCAACGGCTTCGAGTGGATCGCGCAGACCTTGAGCCCCTCGAACGCACCGGTGCCGTCGACGATCTCCGCCTCCGGCTTGAACTCCTCACAGCCCACGCAGTAGAGCGCCTCGTACTCGCCGGCATAGATGTAGCCACGGTCGTAGAGCGCCTTCACGAACTGCTGCACGCGCTCCTCGTGGCGCGGCTGCGTGGTGCGGATGAAGTCGTCGTTCGCGACGTCGAGGGTCTTCAGCAACGGGAACCACGACTCGGTGACGAGCTTGTCGACCCACTCCTGCGGAGTCACTCCGTTCGCGGCCGCGGCGCGCAGCATCTTCTGCCCGTGCTCGTCGGTGCCCGTGAGCATCCACGTGTCGTCCCCCGCCTGGCGGTGCCAGCGCGCGAGCGTGTCGACGGCGACCGTCGTGTACCCGTGTCCGATGTGCGGCAGGTCGCTCGGATAGTAGATCGGCGTCGTGATGTAGAAGGACTGACCAGATGTCACCCGACGAGTCTAGTTCCGGGCGACGCGCCGGCTCCCGCGTGTGACGTCGAGCCGTCGGTGCGTCGGTGCGCGTCTCAGGCGCTTTCGCGGACGACGAGCGTGGTCGGCAGCACGACGGCATCCGGATGGCCGCCGGCGATCGCCTCCAGCACCATCTCGACCATCGTGGCGCTGATCTGGGCCCAGGGCTGGCGGATGGTGGTCAGCGGCGGCGTGTGCGCCTCGGCGAGCCCCGAGTCGTCGAAACCGGCGAGCGCGACGTCCTGAGGAATGCGTCGCCCCTGCGCAGCGAGCGTCTGGGCGGCACCGACGGCGAGCAGGTCGCTTGCCGCGAACACCGCATCGACGTCGGGCGCGCGCGCGAGAAGTCGAGCCATCGCCTCCGCGCCCGCCTCACGGGTGAACGGCACCACTTCGACGAGGTCCTCGTCGAAGCGGTCGCCGAGTTCGTCGCGAAAGCCGTCGAGGCGGAAACGGCCGCTGGGGGTGTCGAGCGGTCCGGTGATCAGCGCGATGCGGCGGTGCCCGCCATCCATGAGGTGCCGCGTCATCGTGCGTGCCGAGCCCACCTCGTCGATGGCGACGTGCGCAACGGTGCGCCCTTCCCACAGCGGGATGCCGGAGCACACGGTCGGCACGCCCGCGTTCACCAACGAGCCGAGCAGATCATCGGATTCGTGAGAGGAGACGAGCAGGACGCCGTCGACGTGGCCGGCGCGCACATATCGGGCCGCGTTGGCCTGTTCGCGCTCGGTGTCGGCGATCAGGAGCACGAGGGTCATCCCACGCTCGGAGACCGCATCGGTCGCCCCTCGCAGCAGGAGCGCCATGTTCGGATCCGACAGCAGGACGTGCTGGGACTCGGTGAGAAGGAAGGCGAGCGAGCCGGTCTTTCCGGTCGCGAGGCTGCGCGCAGCCTGATTGGTCGTGTAGCCCGTCGAGACGATCGCGGCATCGACGGCGGCGCGGGCTTCGGGCGACACCCAGTGCCCTCCGTTGAGCACGCGCGAGACCGTTCCGTACGAGACGCCGGCCGCGGCGGCGACGTCGCGGATGGTCGGCTTCTTCGGCACATCGCTGGGTGTCACGAGAGCCGACTCTACCGGTGTCTACAACGAACACGGCCACAACCGCAGCCTTCACTGTAACCGATCACAGTCCCGGGACTGTAACCGGTCACAGTTCCATAACGAACCCGTGATCGCGCACTTTTCGACCGCACAATGGAGGGCGTTCGCACCCGGTGCGACATCACGACAGGGCGGCGGAGCAGCCGAGCTACGGCCCCCCTCCCCCTGTGATCCCAGAGAGAGGCACACCGATGAAGGTGAAGAAGAAGGGCGCCGTCGCCCTCGGACTGCTCGTGGCGTCCGGCATCCTGGCGCTCGCCGGCTGCTCCGGCAGCACGACCGCACAACCGACGACCAGCGGAGACGCACAGGCCGCCACCAGCGGCGAGCTGACCGTGTGGGTCGACGCCGACCGTGCGCGAGCGCTCGAGGATGTGGCGAAGAAGTTCGAGCAGGAGAAGGGCGTCAAGGTCAACCTCGTCGTCAAGGACTACGGCAAGATCCGCGACGAGTTCACCGCACAGGTGCCTACGGGCAAGGGACCCGACATCACGATCGGCGGGCACGACTGGATCGGCGCGTTCGTCAAGGACGGAATCGTGGCGCCGGTCGAACTGGGCGACAAGGCGGCCGACTTCGAGAAGGTCGCCATCGAGGCGGTCACCTACGACGGCAAGACCTACGGCCTTCCGTACGCCATCGAGAACATCGCCGTGCTGCGCAACACCGCGCTGGCCGACTCCACCCCGGCCACCTACGACGACATGATCGCGAAGGGCCGCGCCGCCGGCACGGAGTACCCGTTCGTCGTGGGCCTGGACCCGCAGGCGTCCGACCCGTACCACCTGTACCCGTTCCAGACGTCCTTCGGCACCTCGGTGTTCGGACGCAATGCCGATGGCTCGTACGACGCGAGCAAGCTGTCGATCGGCGACGAGGGCGGACAGAAGTTCGCCGCGTGGCTCACCGCGCAGGGAGACACCGGCACCAAGGTGCTGAACCTCAACCTCTCCGGCGACCTGGCCAAGGAAGCCTTCAACGCCGGCAAGTCGCCGTACTTCCTCACCGGCCCGTGGAACGTCGCCGACGCCCAGAAGGCCGGCATCGACGTCGCGGTCGACGCGATTCCGACGGCGGGCGGCGGTGACGCACAGCCCTTCGCCGGCGTGCAGACGTTCTTCGTGAGCGCCAAGAGCGCCAACGCGCTGATCGCGAACGAGTTCCTCGTGAACTACATCGCCACCGCCGACGTGCAGACGGCTCTCTTCAAGGCCGGCGGGCGTCCCCCGGCACTGACCGCCGCGTTCG
>NZ_BADB01000212.1:0-1827 GCF_000333415.1 Microbacterium sp. B24
GGCGGTGCCATGATGCAGTACCTGCCATGGCTGCTCTTCGGCCTGTTCGCGGGGTCTGTGGCCGACCATCACGACCGCCGCCGGCTCGTCATCGTCGCGAACGCCCTGCGCGCCCTCGTCGTCGTGGGCCTGGTCGTGTTCCTCGTGACCGGCGCCGTGAGCGTGTGGATCGTGCTGGTCGCCGCGTTCCTGTACGGAACAGCGGAGGTGTTCGCCGACACGGCTGGCAGCACGCTGCTGCCCATGCTCGTGCGTCCCGCGGACCTCGGTCTCGGCAATGCCAGACTTCAGGCCGGCTATCTGGTCGCGAACCAGCTCGCCGGTCCGCCGCTGGGCGCGTTCCTGTTCGCGGTGGGATCGTTCTGGCCGTTCGTCACCCAGATCATCTGCGTGACACTGGCCATCGTGCTCATCGCACGCATCACCCGCACGCCGATCCCGGATCGCGACGCGGCGGATGCCGAGCGGCCGGCGCAGCCGATCCGCGAGGGTCTGCGGTGGCTGCGGGCGAACCCGCCCGTGCGCACGCTGGTCATGATCATCCTGGTCTTCAACATCACGTGGGCGGCACCCTGGGGCATTCTCGTGCTGTACGCCACCGACCATCTCGGCATGGGTCCGGTCGGCTACGGAGCGCTGACGACGGCATCGGCTCTGGGTGGGCTCGTCGGTGTCGGGATCTTCGGCGCGCTCGAGAGGCGCGTCTCGTTCGCGACGCTCATGCGGGTGTGTCTGACGCTCGAAGTGATCATGCACCTCGCCTTCGCGCTGACGACGGTGCCCGCGATCGCGTTCGTGATCATGTTCGGCTTCGGCGTGTACGCGTTCGTCTGGGCGACGATCTCGACCACCGTCCGCCAGCGCCTCGTGCCGTTGACGCTGCAGGGCCGCATCGCGTCGGTGAACATGGTCGGCGTCTTCGCGGGGCTCGTCATCGGTCAGGCCCTCGGCGGCGTGATCGCTCAGACCTGGGGACTCACGGCCCCCTGGTGGTTCGCGTTCGGCGGATCGGCGTTGACGCTCCTCCTCGTCTGGCGCTCGATCTCATCGATCGCCGCGGCGAAACCGGTGCTGGCAGAGCCGGATGGCGGTGCCGACGACCCGCGGTGACGGCGCACACTCGTCCGCGCGTGTCGATCTCATCGTCCCAGCGTCGTGATCTCCAGGTCGAGAAACGGCAGGCTGTCCCGTGGCAGCACGATCGTGCAGACGACACCGTCGTCGGCACGGAACCCGCACGCGTAGACGAAGGGGTCGGTGTCGATATGCAGGCCGGAACGGTCCCGGCCGTCGACGGTGAGCGACGCCGGGGCCACGACCGCCGGCGTCGCGCGCCAGCCACCGGCATCCGGAAAGCTCATGGGAACCGCGGGCAGACCCAGCTGTTCGCGGTAGACGTTGCGCAGCACGTCATTGGTGTGGTCGATGAGCACCGGCGTGAGCGCGTGCCTCTCCGGTTCGGGCGATGCCTGCCATGCCGTGCGGACGGCACTCCACAGCATCGGATACCGGAAGAGCTGGGCCTGTTCGGCGAGCCAGGCCGGTCGTCCCCACGGGGGTTCTTCCTCGATGGAACGCCGTGTCTGCTCGTCGAGTTCGATCTCATTGCGCGGATCGGATCGATCCTCGGGGTACCGCCACAGCGTGTACGAGAACTCCACCGTCAGCCCTTCGTGACCTGCCCAGCCCGATGTCTCCGTGAAGCCGGTGATCGGCAGACGAGTGACGGCCGGTTGCGGGAGCAGTTCGAAGACCGGGAACGACACGGCGCGCAGCCTCGCCTCCGAGGCGGCACGCGGATCGGGTGCTTCTTCCGGGAGGACCCAG
>NZ_BADB01000211.1:0-1602 GCF_000333415.1 Microbacterium sp. B24
GTCGGGGCGCTCCCCTCGTTCGTCTGGCGGTCGAGCTCGCCGGCTCGCGCGTCGCCTCGTGGGAGCAGGCGCGCGTACTCCTCGTCGGCACGGGGCGCTACGCCGCGGCATCCCTCGCGGCCCTGCGCGACGTCGGCGCCGTCGACATCCGCGTGCACTCGCGATCGGGACGCGATCGCTTCGCGAAGCGCGAGCACCTGACGACGGTGACGGCCGATGCATTCGCCGCCGAGGCGGCCCACGCCGACGTGATCGTCACCTGTACGACGACCACCGATACCTTCGCCCTCGATCTCGAGAGCCACGGTGCGGCCCGTGCTGCGGTGTCGACGCCGCAGCTGATCATCGACCTCGGGATGCCGCGCAACGTGGATCCGGGGCTGCGCTCGCTCCCCGACATCGAACTGCTCGACCTCGACACCATCCGCGTCCACGCGCCGATCGACGAGTTCGCGACCATCGGCGAGGCCCGCCTCATCGTGCAGACCGCCGCGCAGCGTCATGCGATGGCGCGCCGCGTGCACGAGGTGGCCCCCGCCGTCGTCCAGATGCGCGAGCATGTGCACGCCGTGCTCGACCGCGAGATCGAACGCGCGCGCTCCCGCGGCGCGGGAGCCGAGACGGAGGCCGCCCTGCGCCACTTCTCCGGCGCGCTGCTGCACGGCCTGATCTCGCAGGGACATTCCCTCGCCGCCGCAGGTTCGGGTTCACAGTGGACGAGTGCGGTGGACACCGTCTTTCCGCCCGCCGCGGCCGCCGCACCCGCGGCCGTGTCCACGGGCGACGACTCCGGGGACGGCGACGAGGACGGCGACCGCGGATGACGCGCGTCACGCTCCGCGACGTCGCCGCGCGGGCGGGGGTGTCGACGGCGGCGATCAGCCAAGCCCTCAACGGTCGCGGCAACCTGAGCGCGGAGACGCGCGAGCGCATCAAAGCGGTGGCGGCGGAACTGGGCTACGCGCCCAACAAGCACGCGAGCGCGCTGCGCAGCGGCCGCACGATGTCGATCGGCTTCGTGATGGCGGCCAACTCGCTGCAGGACGGTCGGCGCGCACTGCAGCGCGCGCGTCAGCTCGACGCGCTCGTGGAGGCCGGCGCGACACGCGGATTCACCGTGACGGTGCTGCCCGACAGCCGTCCCGACCTGCTGACGGGGGCGCAGATCGACGCCCTGTACTTTCCCGATCCCGCCGATGACCGCACGATCCTGCGCGATGCGGTCGCCGCCGGCATTCCCGTCGCGGCGAATGATCTCACCGTCCCGGGCGGGGTCCTCACGATCCGCACCGGCTACGCGGCGGCCGTTCGCGCGGGTCTCGCTCATCTGGCAGAGACCGGCGCACAGCGCATCGGCTTCCTCGTCGACGAGAGCGAGGTGCCGCGAGATCAGCTCGGCGAAAGCGCCTACCTCGCTTGGAGCGCCGTCAACGGCCGCACCCCGCTCGTGGCGCGGGTCGATGCCGGGCGCCGACGGCTCGTACCCGCGCTGCACGAACTGCTCGAGGCCGACGCCGACGCCGTGTTCGCCTACTGCGAGGAAGGGCCGGAAATCTACCTGCATCTCGAGCAGATCGACGTCGTCATGCCCCGGGATCTGCA
>NZ_BADB01000210.1:0-11642 GCF_000333415.1 Microbacterium sp. B24
TCGACGAGGCGGGGCTTGCCGCCGTGGTCTCCAGCGCCCTCGATACGAGCGTCGGACTCGCGATGGGGGCAGCCCTCGCCGCCGCCCTGCCGGATCTCCCCTACGACTGCGGCCTCGGCACCGCGTCGCTGCTCGCCGCCGACGTCACGCGCGCACCTCTCCGGCCCGTCGACGGCAGCCTGCCGGTCGGCCGGGTGACACCGGATGCCGCGCTCCTGGCCCGCCACGCGGCATCCGCCGACCGTCGCGCCTGGTGGCTCGAGCGGCTCGAGCGCTGCGCCGCACAGCTCTAGGAGGTCGAGGAGCCGCTAGGAGCGGAACGCGGCCGCGCCGCCGTCGGAGACGAGCGCCGGCACCAGGGCTTCGATCCGGCGACGCAGGTCGTCCGTGATGCTGTCGGAGGACTTGCCCTCCAGCGTCGCCGTCGTGCAGGTCTCGTTCGAGACATCGAGGAGCACGCGCGCCGCGTCGCGCACCGGCATCCGCAGGGTGAGACCGTAGGTCGCGACGATGTGCTGCAGAAAGCCCTCGATGCGTTCGAGCACGCGGCGCTGCAGGGTGAGGAAGGCCTCGGCCAGACGCTGGTCACGCAGAGCCTGCGCGCGGATCTCGGTCAGCAGGTGCGGATCCATCTCCTCGCCGAACGGGGCTCCGAGATGACCGACGAGATCGGAGATGTCGATCTGGCCATCCGCGGAGAGGCGCTGCACGCGACTCTCCACCGCGTCCAGCTTGGCGTCCGACAGTCGCGTGACGAGCGCCAGGAACAGCTCGTCCTTCGTCTCGAAGTTGGAGTAGAACGCGCCGCGCGTGAAGCCGGCCCGCTCGCAGATCGCCTCCACCGAAGCGGCATCCATGCCGACCTCCGAAAAGACCTCGTGAGCGGCATCCAGCAGTCGAGCGCGGGTCTGCTCCCGGCGCTGGCTGGGCGGGCGGGCGGCATCCGTGCGGTCGGCGATGTCGGTCACGGTCCCTCCCTCCCTCGACGACGGCGCCGCCGCCGTTGTCGCGTCTCAGTTCACATCGAGTGCTCAGGATTGCGCGAATCCCTGCTCTTAGGATACATCTGTGTATCGGATACAGCGGTGTATCGAACATTCCCTGTCCGTCACTGTCCCGAACGTCTGAACCGGAGCACCCCGTGTCCACACTTCTGTTTTCGCTCGGCCGCTGGTCGTACCGCCACTCCTGGCGCGTCCTCGTGTCGTGGCTGCTGCTGCTCGGCGTGATCGGCGGTGCCGTCGGGGTGGGTGTCGCCACGGGCGCCGTGAAGGGGTTCGACAACTCCTTCTCCATCCCGGGGACGGAGGGCCAGGAAGGCCTGGAGCTCCTCAACCGCACCTTCCCCCAGGCAGCCGGCACCAGCGCGCAGTACGTGATCGTGGCGGCGCCCGGTCAACACGTCGACGACGAGCCCTACAGCGGCCAGATCGCGACCGCCGTCACGGATCTCGGAAAGCTCGACGGGGTGCTGGCGGTCACCGATCCGTTCAACAAGAACGTGACCGGCATGGTCAGCGACGACGGTCAGGCCGCGCTCATCCGCCTGCAGTTCGAGGGCACCGTCACCAACGTCCCCGCCGCCACGAAGACCGCCTTGCAGGACATGGCCACGAGTCTCGGCGCAGCCCTCCCCGCGGGGTCGACGGTCGTGGTCGGTGGTGACCTGTTCTCGACCTCGCTGCCCAGCCTGTCGGTGACGGAGATCATCGGCGTGCTCGTGGCGCTGTTCGTCCTCATCGTCACGTTCCGCTCCCTCGCCGTCGCGTGGTTCCCCCTCGTCAGCGCCATCATCGGGGTGGTGCTCTCGGTCGTGCTGATCTTCGCCTCGACGGCCTTCGCGACGGTGTCCTCCACGACGCCGATGCTCGCGATCATGCTCGGGTTGGCCGTCGGCATCGACTACGCGCTGTTCATCGTCGCGCGACATCAGGACCAGGTGCGCGCCGGTATCGATCCCGAGGAGTCGGCCGCACGCGCGACCGGCACCGCCGGCTCCGCCGTCATGTTCGCCGGCGTCACGGTGCTGATCGCGCTCGTCGGCCTGGGCTTCGCCGGCATCCCCTTCCTCACCACCATGGGCCTGGCGGCCGCGGGCGCCGTCGCCGTCGCCGTCGCGGTCGCGGTCACCCTCACGCCGGCCCTCCTCGGCTTCGCCAAGGGCCGTGTCGCCGGGTGGCCGCGGGGTCTGGGGCGCGGCATCCCGCTCGGACGGCGTCGCCGCGCGGCGCGCACGCGGGGGGATGCCGAGGACAGCGCCGCACCGGCGTCGGCAGCTTCGAAGAAGACGAACCCGTGGGTGGCGCTCGTCACCCGGCATCCGGTGGTCAGCGCCCTGTCGGTGATCCTCGTGCTCGGTGTCGCGGCGATTCCCGCATCGAGCCTGCAGCTCGCGCTGCCGAACGCCGGCATGCAGCCGGCGTCGAGCGAGGCGCGACAGGCCTACGACCTGACCGCCGAGCACTTCGGCCCGGGTGCCAACGGGCCGCTCATCCTCACCGGCACGATCGTCACCTCGACCGACCCGTTGACGCTCATGGCCGACCTGAAGGCCGACGTCGAGAAGATCCCGGGCGTGAAGACGGTCGCCCTCGCGACCCCGAACCAGACCGCCGACACCGGACTCGTCCAGATCGTGCCGACCACGGCACCGGATGCCCCGCAGACGGCCGACCTCGTGCGAGAGCTGCGTGCCCACCACGACGAATGGCTGCAGAAGTACGGCATCGACCTCAAGGTCACCGGCTTCACGGCGATCGCGATCGACATCTCCGACCGTCTGGGCGCCGCCCTGGTGCCGTTCGGCCTGTTCGTCGTCGGACTGTCGTTCATCCTGCTGATGATCGTGTTCCGCTCGATCTGGGTGCCGCTGAAGGCGACCCTCGGCTACCTGCTGTCCATCCTCGCCGCCTTCGGCGCCGTCGCGGCGGTGTTCGAGTGGGGCTGGCTGGCCGACGCGCTGCACGTCACGCGGACCGGGCCGGTGATCAGCTTCATGCCGATCATCCTCATGGGCGTGCTGTTCGGGCTCGCCATGGACTACGAAGTGTTCCTCGTCTCGCGCATGCGTGAGGACTACGTGCACACCCGCCGCGCTCGCGGCGGACGAGCCGATCGGCAGACGGCCGTCGGCGCCGTGCGCAGCGGGTTCACGGCGTCGGCGCGCGTGGTGACGGCCGCCGCGGTCATCATGTTCGCGGTCTTCCCGCCCTTCATCCCCGAGGCGATACGTCGATCAAACCGATCGCGCTCGGGCTCGCCGTCGGCATCGCCGTCGACGCCTTCCTGGTGCGCATGACGCTCGGGCCGGCCATCATGGCGCTGCTGGGCGAAAAAGCCTGGTGGATGCCGAGGTGGCTCGACCGCGCACTGCCGCACTTCGACATCGAGGGCGAGGCCGTCGAGCGCGAGCTCGCCCTGACCGCGTGGCCGGAGCCCGGCTACACCGGCGCGCTGGCAGCGGACGAGCTGTCCGTGCGCGTCGAGGGCGGCTCGGGCGTCGGTGACATCACGCTCTTCCATGCCGAGTCCATCCGGCTCGAGCAGGGCGGCACGCTCCTGGCGACAGCGGCCGACCCGCGCGCCGGTCGCGCCTTCGTCCTCACCGTCGCCGGTCGGGTCGATCCCAGCGAGGGGCGCCTGCGTGTCGCGGGCCACCTGCTGCCCGGACGCGGCGCCTGGGTGCGCGCGCACGTCGGCGTCGCGCTGCTCGACGGTGCCGCCGCGCCCCTCACGGAGCTGCGGCGAGCGCTCGCCGGCGGAACCACCATGGTCGCCATCGACGGTCTCGACACCCTGACCGGAGCCGATCGCGATCAGGCCGCCGCGCTGCTGCGCGATGCGCAGGAGCGCGCCGCAGCCCGCACCGCCCGTGGCGGCGCTCCGACCCATCCGCTCACCATCGTCGCCTCCGCCCGTCGCGAGGGCCCCGCCCTCGACGTGCTCGCCGACGCCCATCGCCAGAGCGTGACCGCACTGGCGCTCACCACCGGCACCGCCGACTCTCACACGCAGGTGATCTCCGCATGACTCTCTCCCTCGAACGCGCCCGCTCCCGTCGCCCCGTCACCTGGCTCACCCTGCTCGGGGTGCTCCTGCTGCCCGTGCTGATCGGCGGCATCCTGCTCGCGGCGCTCTACAACCCCACCGAGCGTCTCGACAATGTCCGCGCCGCGATCGTCAACAACGACAAGCCGGTCACGATCAACGGGCAGACCGCGCCGTTGGGGCGCCAGCTCACCGCCGGCCTGGTGGAGGGCTCCCCCGATGTGCCCAGCAACCTCGACTGGGTGATCTCGAACACCGACGATGCGGCCACGGGCCTCGCCGACGGCAGCTATGACGCCGTGATCACGATTCCGGAGAACTTCTCCGCCGCGGCGACCTCGACCGCACCGGGCAAGACGCCCGAGAAGGCCACCATCCAGGTGCAGACCGCGCCGGACGGCCGCGTCGTCGACGCAGCGATCACCGCGACGATCACGCAGACGGCGGCATCCGTGTTCGGCAGCGCCGTCTCCGAGCAGTACCTGACGAATGTGCTCATGGGGTTCACGAACCTGCACGACCAGCTCGGCCAGGCCGCCAGCGGCGCCGACCAGCTCGCGAGCGGCGCGCAGCAGGCGGCCACCGGCGCCGCACAGCTGCCCGGCGGTGCCACCGCGCTCGCCTCGGGCGCGGGGCAGCTCGGCACCGGGGCGAGCGACCTGTCGTCGGGGCTCGACAAGCTGACGACCGGCGCCAACGATTCCGCGGCGGGAGCCGGCCAGCTCGCCGATGGACTGACACAGCTGTCCGCGCAGTTCACCTCCACGGATCCGAAAACTTTCGGCGGCACGGTGTCGACCACGGCGCAGTACGCGTCGGCGGCAGCGTCCGCGACCCAGAAGCTCGCAGGCACGTACCAGGAGCTGCTCGTCGCGAACCACTGCATCCCACCGCAGACGCCGACGACGCCGGAACAGGGTGCCGTCTGCGTCGCGCTGAGCTCATTGGCCGACGGTGTCACGCAATCGGCAACCAACGCGGGCTACGCGGCGGGGTACGCGAACGGCCTGAAGAACGAAGCCGTCCCCGAGACGGTCAAGGGAGTGAACCAGCTCGCCGGCGGTGCGCAGTCCTTGCAGTCCGGCCTCGGCCAGCTCGCCGGCGGCATCGGCCAGGCGGCCACCGGCGCCACCGGACTGTCCACGGGCGCCTCGCAGCTCGCCGACGGCGCCACGCAGCTCGCCGACGGTGCGAGCCAGCTCAGCACCGGCGTGAACCAGCTCGCCACCGGGTCCAGCTCGCTCGCGCAGGGTCTGGACTCGGCGGTGTCGCAGATCCCGACCTACTCGCAGCAGCAGGCCGATGCGACCGCCAAGGTCGTCGCGAACCCGGTGAGCGCGGACGGCATCGGCACCAACCTCTTCGGTGCATCCGCGATCCCGCTCCTGGCGATGCTCGCGCTGTGGTTCGGAGGCCTCGGGTCGTTCATCGCGCTTCAGGCCGTGCCGCGGCACGCGCTGAGCTCGCGGCGGCCGTCGGTGCTCCTGGCGCTGCGCAGTCTCGCCCCGGCCGCCGGCATCGGAGCAGCCCAGGGTCTGCTCGTCGCGGGAGTCGCCCAGATCGCGGCGAACTACGACGCCGGCACCTGGTTCGCGTTCGCCGGCCTCGCCGTCGTCGCCGGTGTCTCGTTCGCGGCGGTCAACCAGGCGCTGGTCGCGGTCTTCGGGGGCGCCGGCCGCTGGATCTCGACGCTCGTCGGGGTGCTCGCGGTGGCGACCGGGATCGTCTCGACGATCCCCGGCGTGCTCGCCTCCATCGCGGGAGTCATGCCCACCGCCCCCGCCTACACCGCACTGCTGGCGGCGATCACTCCCGCCGGCGGCCTCGGTGCGGGACTCGCCGGCATGATCGCGTGGGCGGCACTGGCGTTCGTCGCCACGACGATCGCGGTGACCCGCCGCCGGACGGCGAACACCCGGGCGCTGCTCGCGGCATCCCCCGCCCTGGCCTGACCCCGCGCCCCCGCGCCACAAAACGGCTCGCGCTGCGACAACATCCGCAGCGCGAGCCGTTTTCTGCAGCTCACACCGGCCCGGCGACCGTGCGGACGTCTCCGTCCGGGCGCCCGCGGCGCGGGCTCAGTTCAGGCCGCTGTAGACGTGCAGGCCCTTGAAGAACAGGTTCACGATCGTGAAGTTGAACATCACCGCGGCGAAGCCGACGATGGACAGCCACGCCGAACGGGTGCCTCGCCAGCCGCGGGTCGCCCGCGCGTGGATGTAACCGGCGTAGAGCACCCAGATGACGAAGGTCCACACTTCCTTCGTGTCGAAGCCCCAGTAGCGTCCCCACGCGTCGTTGGCCCAGATCGATCCGGCGATGAGGGTGAAGGTCCAGAAGATGAAGCCGATGATCGTGAAGCGGTAGGCCAGCGCCTCCAGGACGTCGCCGGCCGGCAGCGTCCGCAGGAAGCGCAGGCCGCGGCGGCGCGGCGCGGCGGCGACGGCCTCGTCCGATGCGGACAACGCCGCGATCGCCAGCCGCTCCCGGCGGGTCTGCATCAGCTGCAGCACCGACAGCGCGAAAGCGAGCGCGAACAGCGCCGTCGCGAGTGACGCCACGAACACGTGGATCACGAGCCACACGCTCTTCAGCGGATCCGAGAGGGGAACGACCGCCGTGTAGAACCAGATCACGGTGCCGCCGAGCAGCACGACGACGAGCCCGGTGATGAAGGTGCCGAGGAAGCGCAGGTCGTACTTGAACAGCACGACCAGGTAGACGGCGACGATCAGCATCGTGCCGGTGAGGGCGAACTCGTACATGTTCGACCACGGCACGCGGCCCGAGGCGACGCCGCGCAGCACGTCGCCGGCGACGTGGAAGAGGAAGCCGAGCACCGTCAGCGACGTGCCGATGCGCGCCCACAGGTATCGCGTGCGACGAGCCAGCGGCGCCTCCAGCTCCGCCTTGGCCGCCTGCTGCTCGGCCCGCATCTCATCGAGAGACCCGCCGAGCGCGGTCGACCCGGATGCCGAGACGCCCGCGACCGCGCCGACCAGCTCGCGCTGCTTCGCGGCATCCTTCTGCTGGATGGCGATGTCGGAGCGGCGTCCGAGGTCGATCGCGTAGGCGATGAACGCGAGCGCGTAGATCGCGACCGCGGTCCAGACGAGGAGCCGGGAGATTTCGTCGAGAGGGAGGCCGTCGGGCATGACGATCAGTCTACGTCGGCGTGCTGTGGCCCGGACCGGTCACGACCGGCCGGGGCCGCCAGCCTGACCCTCGGATGCCGCGACCGCTTCGCCCGCCGACCCGGCCGTGCCCGCGGCATCCATTGCCGTGCCGTGGTCGCGGACGAGGTCGGCGACGGCGACCGCGATCGCGGGGTCCTCGCCGCGGGCGAGACCGGCGTACTCGAGATGCACCACACCGTCACCCGGCGTGGCCTTCACCCACATGCGCCGGCGCGGGATGAACAGCGCCGCGAGCAGTCCCGTCAGGGCGACGATCGCGAAGCCGAGCACCCACGGCGCGCCGACGTCGCGGTGGATCGACAGGGACACGTAGCGCTTGACCTGTTCGCGGGCTCCGCTGGCGGTCGCGTCGTCGAACGTGATCGTGCCGAGACCGTTCGGCAGATCGACGGTCTGCCCCGGCGCCAGCTCGAGCGAGGGGACGTCGATCTTGCGGCCCGTCAGCTGCGTCATGCCGCTGACATCCAGCGCGTAGACGTTGCGGGGCGTGCCGTCGTCGATGCCGAGGTCGCCCGTGTACACGTCGAGGGTGAGCACGGGGTTCGCCAGCGACGGATAGTACGACGTCAGCGCACCGGTGTCCATCTTGACCGCCGTCGGATAGAAGAACCCGACGAGACCGACCTGCTGCGACAGCCCGTCGGGGACCTTGACGACCCCGAGCGAGGTCATCGTCGCGCCCTGCGGAAGGAACTCGACGTCTTCGTGCAGCACGACGTCGCCCGCGGGGTTTCGCACCGTGATGGTCGGCGCGTAGCCGTTGCCCATGAGGTAGACGCGGTCGCCGGCCATGTCGATGGGATGGTTGACCCGCACGGTCTGCTGCTGCGGGTCGTGTCCCGGCTCGCGGGTGGTGAGGTTCGCGGCGAAGTCCCCGGCCTGCCCCTGACCGGCCTGCCCGATGGGCACGTAATTCACGTCGAAGCTGTCGAGGGTCAGCGAATACGGCGGCAGCGCGTTCGTGTCGACGAAGCGACCGGGGTTGAACGAGGTGTAGCCGAGGCCGAGGGAGTTGACGAAGCTGTCGCCCTCGACGATGACGGTCTGGCCCGTGTAGGTGAGGCCGCCCCCGACGCCGACCGAGATGAGCACGCCGACGAGCGCGGCGTGGAAGACGAGGTTGCCGGTCTCACGGGCGTAGCCGCGTTCGGCCGACACGGATGCCGTCGCGGGCCGCTTCGCCGTCGCGGCGGTGTCGTAGCGCTCGACGCGGTAGCCGGCCTTGCGCAGCTGGGCCTGAGCGAGCTCGACCGCGGCGACGGCGGCCGCCTCGGCATCCTGTCCCGGAGCGACGATGCGCTCCCCCTCGGCGTGGTCGTCCAGGCGCGAGAGGCGCGCGGGCGTGCGCGGCGGGCGGGCACGCAGCGCATTGAAGTGGTGCTTGGTGCGCGGGATCACGCAGCCGATCAGCGAGATGAACAGCAGGATGTAGATCGCCGAGAACCACACCGACGAGTACACGTCGAACAGCTGCAGACCGTCGAGGATCGGGAACAGGCCCGGGTTGTCGGTCTTGTACTGCAGCACGCCGTTGGGGTCGGCGGTGCGCTGGGGCACGATCGAACCCGGAATCGCCGCGATCGCGAGCAGCAGCAGCAGCACGAGCGCCGTGCGCATGCTCGTCAGCTGCCGCCAGCCCCACCGCAGCCAGCCGATCAGGCCCAGCTGCGGCTGGGCGATGGCGGCGGCGGGCGTCGCGGCATCCGCGTGGTCGGCCGGACGCAGCGGATCGCTGGTGCCCGTGCCGTCAGAGCGGGAGTTCGACACCGCCGATCACCCCCGTGAGCTGCGACATCGCCGCGGTCCAGAGCCCGGTGACCATGAGCAGCCCGAGCACGATCAGAAGCACGCCGCCGATGATGTTGACGGCGCGGATGTGGCGACGCAGGAACGCCACCGAGCGGGTCGCCCAGCCGAAGCCCACCGCGAGCAGCAGGAACGGGATGCCGAGTCCCAGCGAGTACGCGACGGCGAGCAGCACCGCGCGGGTCGGGTCGGCCTGGGTGAGGGAGATCGAGAGGATCGCCGCGTAGGTCGGGCCGATGCACGGCGCCCAGCCGATGCCCATCGCCACGCCCAGCAGCGGCGCGCCGACCAGTCCCAGACCGCTGCGCACCTGCGGCTTCATCGTGCGCTGCGCGAAGCCGAACAGACCGAGGAAGACGAGGCCCATGATGATCACGACGACGCCCAGCACGCGCGTGAGCACCTCGCCGTACTGCAGGAAGAAGCGGCCGAGGGTTCCGGCGAGCACCCCCATCGCGACGAAGACGACCGTGAACCCGGCGATGAACAGCGCCACCCCCAGCAGCAACCGGCCGCGGCCGGTGCGCGTCGGACGACCGCTGCGGCTGCCGGCTCCCCCGGAGGCCCCGCCGAGGAACCCGAGGTAGCCGGGCACGAGCGGCAGCACGCACGGCGACAGGAACGACACGAGACCCGCGAGCATCGCGATGGGGATCGCGAGCCAGAGCGCGCCGCTGAAGACGACGTCGCTCACGTGGTCTCCGCGACGACGTCGTTGATGATCGTCTTGAGGATCGACTCGCTCTCGACGCGGCCGATGAATCGCGCCGCGACGCGGCCCTGCCGATCGAGCACGAGGGTGATCGGCACCGACTGCAGCGGCGTCCACGACGCGAACGCGAGCTTGAGGTCGGCGTCGTCCTTGGCGAGCAGCGACGGGTAGGTGATGTTGTACTTCTCGTCGAACGCCTTCGCGCCCTCGGGCCCGTCGTAGATGTTCACACCGAGGAACTCGGCACCGGCCGGCTGTACCGCCTGGTAGGTGCTCTCGAGCGTCGGCGCCTCCGCGCGGCAGGGGCCGCAGTTGGCGTACCAGAAGTTGAGGACCAGCACCTTGTCGGCGTAGTCGGCGTTCGTCACCGTGGCCCCGTCGACCGCGGTGCCGCTGAACGAGACCGCACCGCCGCGGTCGCCGGGGGCGATCTCCTGCACACTGCCGTCGCCGGAGATGTAGCCCTTGCCGTCGCCCTGCTTGTACTGGTTCGCGAGGTCGTCATTCGCGCTGCTGCATCCCGCCAAGCCCGCGCCGAGCGCCAGGGCGAGAAGGGATGCCGCCAGCCGCGCGGTCGTCCGATGCTTCATACCGCTCCCACATCCACCGCGTGAGCCGTCGTGGCCGGCTCGGCGTAGTCGACTTCGCGCCAGCGGCCGCCGGCGCGTTCGAAACTCGTGATGCTCGACAGGGCGCAGCGGCGCTTGCGCGGATCGTGACGCAGCGGCTGAGCGGCCACCGAGAGATGCGTGACCCAGATCGGCAGCTGATGGGAGACGATGACGACGTCGCCACCGTCGGCGTCGTTCCAGGCTTCGCTCATCGCGGCATCTATGCGGGCGACGACCTGCGCATACGGCTCGCCCCAGCTGGGGATCTCGGGACGCGCGAGATACCGCCAGTTGAGGGGGTTGAGCACGGCGCGCGTCATGCGCTTGCCCTCGAAGACGTTGGTGGGCTCGATCACGCGCTCGTCGATGATCGGATCGAGCGCGAAGGCCTCGGCGAAAGGCTCGGCCGACTCCTGGGTGCGCTGCAGCGGCGAGGCGTAGAGGGCGCTCACCGGCCGGCCCGATCCCTGCACATAGGCGGCGGCGCTGCGAGCCATCTCACGCCCGGCGGCACTCAACCGGAAGTTCGGAAGTCGCCCATACAGCACCCGCCCGGGATTGTGGACCTCGCCGTGGCGCACGAGGTGGAGGCGGTCAGCGGGCACCCCGCCAGTCTACGCGGGGCACATCTGTGGCCGGGCTGAGAGCGGAACCGCCCCGGGGGCTCCGTGTCAGGCCGGGTCGCTGTCGGCCGACGCGCCGCGCAGCTGGCGCACGCGGTTCACGGTGAACCAGACGAGGGCCGTCGCCGCGACCGCGATCACCGCGTACTGCAGCACGCCCGCGTACTCCTCGACGATGTGCCACTGATCGCCCAGCAGGTAGCCGGACAGGACGAAGACGGCGTTCCAGATGAACGATCCCGCCAAGGTCAGCAGGCCGAAGCGCCACAGCGGCATGCGCGTGACGCCCGCAGGGATCGAGATGAGACTCCGGAAGATCGGCAGCATGCGCCCGAAGAAGACGGCCTTGCCCCCGTGCCGCTGAAACCACGCGACGGTGCGGTCGACGTCCTCGACCTTGAGCAGCGGCATCCGTCGCACGAGCGCGCGGAGGCGATCGATGCCGAGCCACGCGCCCAGAGCGTAGAGCGCGAAGGCGCCCGCGACCGAGCCGGCGGTGGTCCACGCCAGCGCCTCGAACAGCGAGAACGAGCCGCGGGCGGCGGCCAGGCCCGCCATCGGCAGGATGACCTCGCTCGGCAGCGGCGGGAACAGGTTCTCGAGCGCGATCGCCAGCCCTGCGCCCGGCGCGCCGATGAAGTTCATG
>NZ_BADB01000209.1:0-849 GCF_000333415.1 Microbacterium sp. B24
CGAGCCGGACCCGGGGATCCTCTAGAGTCCAGGCGGCAACCGAGCTCGGTGTCGACGAGATCGTGCCGTGGCAGGGCGCGCGCAGCGTATCGCGCTGGAGCGACGACAAGGCCATCAAGGGCGTCGCACGCTGGCAGAGCATCGTCCGCGAAGCCGCCAAGCAGGCGCACCGCCCGTGGGTTCCGCGCGTGTCGGCGCCGGTGTCCGTCGCCGGCCTCGCCGCACGTGCCGCGGACGCGCGCGTTCTCGTGCTGGAGCCCACAGCCGCCACGGCCTTGAGCGCCGTCCCTGTGGCCGACGGCGCGGAGATCGTTCTCGTCGTCGGCCCCGAAGGCGGCATCGCTCCCGACGAACCACGTCACCCCAGAAGAAGCCGACGGTATGCAGGCGCACGAGCAGCGCGGCGAGGGCGTCGACGAGCCGGCCGGCGGTGTCGGGTCGCAGCACCTGTGTGAAGAGGGCGCGGTAGGGGAGCGAGAACTTCAGATGCGCCGTCACGAGCGCGGCCGGCAGCGGGTCGCCCTTCGGCGTGCGGCGACCGTCGATCACCGCGACCCGTTCCACGCACGGCACATCGAGGCGGCCGAGGGAGCCCAGCATGTCGTACTCGCGGCGGGCCATCTCGCCGGTCGTCTCTTTGACGGCGACCACGCGGCCCGACAGATCCGCGAAGCGGACGAGGTGGCGCGAAAGGCCCTTGGGCAGGGAGACGATGGTGTCCTTGCCCCACTCGTCGAGGGGTGTGGACCAGGGCAGCGCCAGCAGGCCTGCGTCGACACTGCTCGCGGTGATCGTGAGGGAGTGGGCCACGCGGGTCTTCGCTTTCGTGGGGGGATACGCCGCGGCGCG
>NZ_BADB01000208.1:0-5016 GCF_000333415.1 Microbacterium sp. B24
GATCTGGGTGTCGAGTTGCCCAACGCCAGCATCTGGTAGATCCACCACCACTGGCCGATGAGCCCGACGACGAGCATCCCCCACCGCCAGAGAGCGTGCCGCGGGGCGGCGATGGCCCCGTAGAGCGGCGCGAGAGGCAGAAGGAGGCGGAAGATGCTCGACTGCGGAAAGAACACGACCAGCAGATACAGCACGTAGCTCGCCGACCAGAGTCGCATTTCGGGGCCGAGTCGCCGCACGTGCGGCTCGAACGCGATCACGGCCGCGACGGCCAGCACGGCCACCGCGAGGGCGACGTATGCCGCGATCTCGGGGAGGCCCCACAGGCGGAACCACAGCGCCGCCCCCTGCACGAACCCGTCGAACGGCACGAAGCCGCCCTCGCCGATCCACCCGCGCCGCCACGACAGCTCGGTCTCCATGTAGGCGGCGGGATCCCCCGTGGCGATGCCCGCGATCACCTGCCATGAGAAGCCGACCACCACGGCGAGAACGCCGAGCGCCACGATGTGCATCACCTGCGCCGGCGGCAGCGGGTCGTCGCGCCGGCGCACCCATCGCATGACGCCGTAGGCACCGAGCAGGAGCGCGAACGCCAGCACGCCGGGTCTCGTGTATCCCATGACGACGATCAACGGGTACAGCCACACGAACCGGCGCCGCAGCAGAAGCCGCAGGGCGAGGAACAGCCAGAGCAGGAACAGCGACTCGGCGTAGCCCATCTGGAACAGCGCCGCGAGGGGCGATGCCGCCAGCAGCGCGACCGCCCACAGCGCCGCATCCGCCTCGAGCTTCTCTCGGAGGAGATGGAAGAACGCGAGGCACGCTCCGTATCCGGCGACGATGGCGAGGACCACAGCGGCGAGAGGGTAGTTGCCCGCGAACACCACCGACAAGACCCGCGTCAACGCCGGATAGACGGGCATGAACGCCCACGCGTTCTGCGTCACCGCGCCGGTCGCGTCGACGGGAAGGTGCGTGGGGTAGCCGGCGCTGCCGACGACCCAGTACCACTGGGCATCCCATCCCATCGACAGGGTTCCGATCGTCGCATCCGCGCCGAAGCGCGAGGTCGGGCCGGACAGCTCGGCCGCGACGAGCAGGAAGCCGGTGGTGACCACGCGGGCCGCGAGGTAGACGACGGCGACCGCAACGGCGGGGCGCAGGACGAGCAGCCGCCCGAGCGGACCTGTCCCTCGCAGCGGCGCGGCGGCGGTCAGCGCCCGTTCAGCCATGCCCTCAGGCTCCGCTCGACGTCCTCGATCTGGACGAGCGGCACCCGCTCTTCGTCATGGTGGGCCAAGAGCGGGTCGCCGGGTCCATAGTTGACAGCGGGCACGCCCAGCGCCGAGAAACGCGCAACGTCCGTCCAGCCATATTTCGGGCGGGCCTCGGCACCCACCGCGGCGAGGAACTCCTGTGCGAGCGGTGCGTCCAGTCCCGGCCGGGCGCCGGCTGCGGCATCCACCACCTCGACATCGAATCCGTCCAGCACATGGCGCACGTGGGCTTCGGCGTCGGCAACGCTGCGGCTGGGAGCGAAACGGAAGTTGACCTCCACCTCGCAGAGGTCGGGGATGACGTTACCCGCGACGCCGCCCGAGATGCGCACCGCGTTCAGCCCTTCGCGATACACGAGGCCGTCGACGTCGATCTCGCGGGGTCGATACTCGGCCAGGCGCGCCAGGATCGGCGCCGCTGCGTGGATGGCGTTCTCCCCCATCCACGAGCGGGCGCTGTGGGCACGGACCCCTCGCGTGCGGGCGACGGCGCGCAGGGTGCCGTTGCACCCGCCCTCCACCTGACCGTTGGACGGCTCCCCCAGAATCGCGAAGTCGGCGGCGAACAGGTCGGGGCGCGTGCGTGCCAGGCGCGTGAGACCGTTGAGGTCCGATGCGACCTCCTCGTTGTCGTACCAGAGCCACGTGATGTCGACTCGAGGTTCGACCAGCTCGGCGGCCAGCTTCAGCTGCACCGCCGTGCCCCCTTTCATGTCCACGGTCCCCCGACCCCAGAGGAAGGCTTCGCCGTCGATCTCGATGTCGCGGGTCGGCAGGTTGGCGTTGATCGGCACCGTGTCGATGTGACCCGCGATCGCCACGCGCTGCGCGCGCCCGAGGTGGGTGCGCGCGACGATCGTGTCGCCGTCGCGGTAGACGTCGAGGTGCTCCAACGGCGAGATCGCCGCGAAGATCGCGTCGGCGAGTGTCGTCTCGTCGCCCGACACGCTCGGGACGTCACAGAGTGCTCGGGTCAGGTCGACGGAGGATGCGGTGAGGTCGAGCACGGGCATGGGGCGAGTCTATCGAGGGGTCCGCCTTCGATAGCCTGGAGGGCATGAGCGAACAGCGGACGGTATGGGGCATCGGCCTCGCGACGACGAGCGAGAACGGCACGATCCTGGACACATGGTTTCCGGTGGTGCACACCGGCGCCCCCGACGACGCCGACACGGCCGCCACGCCGGCTTGGGCCGAGTATGCGAGCCACGACGCACGTCGCGCGGTGAACGTCGACATCGTCACGGTCACGATCGACCTCGACGCCGCCCCGGAGTCCACCCCCGACGCCTACCTCCGCCTGCACGCACTGTCGCACCGCATCGTCCGCCCCAACGAGCTCAACCTCGACGGCATCTTCGCCCACCTTCCCATCGTCGCGTGGACCACGGCGGGCGCGATGCACCCCGACGACGCGGAACGCCTGCGCCCGGCCCTGCAGCGCGCCGGCATCCAGGTGCACAGCCTCGACAAGTTCCCCCGCCTGCTCGACTTCGTGACCCCTCCGGGTGTGCGCATCGCCGACGCCTCCCGCGTGCGCTTGGGCGCCTACCTCTCTCCCGGCACGACGGTCATGCACGAGGGCTTCGTGAACTTCAACGCGGGGACTCTGGGCTCCTCGATGGTGGAGGGACGCATCTCGCAGGGCGTCGTCGTCGGCGACGGCTCGGACATCGGCGGCGGCGCGTCGATCATGGGCACGCTGTCGGGCGGCGGCACGCACCGCGTATCGATCGGTGCGCGCACACTTCTGGGTGCGAACGCCGGAATCGGCATCTCGCTCGGCGACGACTGCATCGTGGAGGCCGGGCTCTACGTCACGGCCGGATCCAAGATCGTGCTCCCGAACGAGCCTCCGCTGCACGACGGGTCGCGCCCGATCGTCAAGGGCGCCCAGCTGTCGGGGCAGAACAGCCTGCTTTTCCGCCGCAACTCGCTGACGGGTGCGGTCGAAGCAGTGCGCCGCGAGGGCGTCGGAGTGACCCTGAACGAGGCGCTGCACGCCTGAGCACGCGGGCGCCCCCGACGGATAGCATCTGGTCATGAGCGACCGGATGCCGAAGAAGACGTACGAACGCGAGTTGAAGCGGCTGCAGGCGCAGTTGGTCGACATGCAGGCGTGGGTGCAGAGCACCGGATCACGCATCGTGGTCATCTTCGAAGGGCGAGACGCAGCCGGAAAGGGCTCGACGATCAGTCGCGTCTCGCAGTACCTGAATCCTCGCGTCACACGCGTCGTCGCCCTTCCCACTCCGACCGAGCGCGAGAAGAGCGAGTGGTACTTCCAGCGCTACATCGCCCACCTTCCCGCGGCGGGCGAGATCGTGCTGATGGACCGGTCCTGGTACAACCGCGCCGGTGTCGAGCATGTGATGGGTTACTGCACGAACGCCGAATACCACCGGTTTCTGCATCAGGTGCCCATCTTCGAACGCATGCTGGTGGAAGACGGCATCCTGCTGAAGAAGTACTGGTTCAGTGTGTCGGACGTCGAACAGGAGAAGCGGTTCCGCTCTCGCAACGACGACCCGATGCGACGCTGGAAGCTCTCCCCCAACGACGTCCTCTCGATCACCAAGTGGGAGGACTACTCACGCGCGAAGGACACCATGTTCGTGCACACCGATATTCCGGAATCGCCCTGGTTCGAGGTCGACAACGAGGACAAGCGCCGCGGACGCATCAACATGATCCACCATCTGCTCTCGCAGATTCCCTATGAAGAGGTCGAGCGCGCGCCGATCGCGATCCCAGCCCGCCCGGCATCCGGTGGTTACGAACGCCCGCCGCGGGAGCTGCAGAACTACGTCCCCGACTACGCGGCGACGCTCGCGGACTGATCACGGCCGCAGAAGCGGAGATCAGCAACAGAATCGGATGCCGCGCCCCCCGCGATCCGCATCCGTTGCGTTGGTCCGCGTCCGCTGCGGCACGAGCCGGACGCCGGTCGGAGAACTCAGTCGCGGATGCGCACCGAAAGACAGGTGACGCAGCCCTCGAGCTTCTCGAACTCGGTGATCGGGGTCGCGACGACGCGGAGCCCACGCGCCTCGTAGCGGGCGGCGGTCTCGGGGGCGTCGGAGGACATCAGCACCTCGTCGGGGCCGAGGACGACGACCGCCGTACCGTGCTCCTCGGGCACGCTCTCGAACGTCGGGAACGCGGCCGGGTCGTCGACCAGGGGCTCGAAACCGACGACGGTCCCGTCGGGCAACGCCGTCACACCGCTCTTCAGGTGTAGGACGCGTTCGACGGGGACCGCGACGACCTGCCATCCGCGCGGAGCAAGCAGTGCGGTCAGTTGAGCGATACCGTCGGCGTTCGTGCGCGATGAGGCACCGACATACACGGTCGAGCCGATCTTCAGAACGTCGCCCCCGTCGAGGGTGCCGGGGGCGACGATCTCGGCCACCTCGAGGCCGGTGGCGGCCACGGCCTCCCGCACCGTCGGAGCCTCCCCCCGACGTGACTCGGCTCCCGCGCGGCAGAGGACCGCAAGATCTCCGAACACGACGACGGCGTCCTCGACGAACACGCCGTCGGGTTGTTCATCGGCCGCATCGATCTGAATGATCTCCCACCCGCGGGTGCGGAAGACGTCGACGTAGGCCTCCCACTGACGTTGGGCGAGATCGGGATCGACCGAGGTCCTCCCGATGTGGGTCACCTCGCCGTCGGCGAGGCGCGGAGACGGACGACGAACGAGCAGACGCGACATGGCTCGACCCTAGCGGAT
>NZ_BADB01000207.1:0-8430 GCF_000333415.1 Microbacterium sp. B24
GGGCCTCGATGCGTTTCGTCTCGTGCCCGCGGATGTGTCCGATGCCGTGGAGGGTCGTCGGGGCGTCGGCGAAGGCGGCCAGCGCGAACAGGGTCGGCGTCAGCTCGCTCGCCGCGCTCAGGTCGAGGTCGACGCCGGCGATGCGGGGACCGCCGGTCACGGTGAGAGCACCGCCGCGGCGGGTTGCCCGCCCGCCCAGGAGAGTGAGGATCTCGGGCAGGAGCGCGCCGGGCTGTGTCGAACTCGCGGGCCACCCGGGGATCGTCACCGAGCCCTCCGTCAGCATCGCCGCGGCGAGGAAAGGTGCCGCGTTCGACAGATCCGGCTCGATCGCGGCGTCGCGTCCGCGCAGGGTGCCAGCGGGAACGACCCACTCGTTGGGCGTGGGGTGTTCGACCTGGATGCCGCGACGCGCAAGCGTCTCGATGGTCATATCGATGTGGGGGACCGACGGAAGGCGCTCGCCGGAGTGGATGAGGTGAAGGCCCACGTCGAAGCGGGGCGCGGCCAGGAGCAGTCCGGAGACGAACTGGCTCGAGCCGCTCGCGTCGATCGTGACCTCGCCGCCACGGATGTGGCCGCGCCCGCGGACCGTGAAGGGCAACGACCAGGTGCCGCCGTCGTCGATGTCGGCACCGATCTCGCGCAGCGCCTTGATCATCTCGCCCATCGGGCGGTGCAAGGCGCTCGGGTGCGCTGTCAAGGTGACGTCACCGTGGGCCAGTCCGGCGAGGGGGGCGATGAAGCGCATGACGGTGCCGGCCTGACCGCAATCGATCTCGACGTCACCGCGGAAGGACGCAGGCGGGGTCACCAGCAGGTCGGGTCCGAACCGACCGGAGCCGGGCACCTCGGAGACCTCCACGCCCAGTGCGCGCAGCGCCGCGATCATGCGTTCCGAGTCCTCGGAGTGCAGGGGTGAGGTGAGCGTGCTGGGGCCGTCGGCCAGTGCGGCGAGGACGAGCTTGCGGTTGGTGAGCGACTTCGAGCCGGGCACCGAGACCGTCGCATGCACGGCCTCGTCCGCACGCGGCGCCGGCCAGGGAGAACCTGCCGGCGGAAGAGGGGAATACCCGGTGACTGTCATCGGGTTCTACCCTAACGAACCCGTCCGACAGTGCCGCCTTCGGCGCGACGGGTGCAGCCTGCCGAACGGTGGACGCCGACGAAGAGAGGAGCCCCGTGACCGCGACACTCGCACCCCTGGTGCCGGACATCGCCGACGTAGACTGGGCCCTGATGGAAGAGCACGCGGCCCTCGAGTCGCCCACCCCCGAAACCCCGGCCACAGACCTCATCCCGGCGGACGAGCTCGACAGCGCCGCGGACGCCCGTGCGCAGTTCGAGCAGCAGGCGCTGCCGTTCATGGATCAGCTGTACGCCGCGGGCATGCGGATGACGCGCAACCCGGCGGATGCGGCCGATCTGGTGCAGGAGACGTTCGTCAAGGCCTTCGCATCCTGGTCCTCTTTCACGCAGGGCACGAACCTCAAGGCGTGGCTGTACCGCATCCTGACGAACACGTACATCAACACGTACCGCAAGAAGCAGCGCGAGCCCTATCAGGGCACGATCGACGATCTCGAGGACTGGCAGCTCGGCGGCGCGGAGTCCACGACCGCCACCAGGAGCCGCTCGGCGGAGGCGGAGGCGATCGACCACATGCCGGCATCCGCGGTCAAGGACGCGCTGCAGTCGATTCCGGAGGATTTCCGTCTCGCGGTGTACCTCGCCGACGTCGAGGGCTTCGCATATCAGGAGATCGCGGACATCATGAAGACCCCCATCGGCACGGTCATGAGCCGCCTGCATCGCGGCAGGCGCATGCTGCGTGACCTCCTCGCCGACTACGCGCGCGAGCGCGGCATGGACGTGCCGGTGCCCGCGACTTCATCAGGGAGCAAGAAATGAGTGACTGCGGCTGCGACAAAGCACGCAAGGACCTGGAAGAGTACCTCCGCAACGAGGTCTGCAAGACAGAGCACGCCGACATCCGCGCGCACCTGGAGAACTGCCCGTCCTGCCGCGACGAGGCGCTGGTGGCCACGACGCTGACCGCCGTCGTCGCACGGGCCTGCAAGGAAACGGCTCCCGAGGAGCTGCGCGACCAGGTCTTGGCCCGTTTGCGCGCGGAGCAGGCGAGCCACCACTGACCGCAACCGTCGGATCGGTCCGTGACTCGGCCCGGAAACGGGATCAGCGCGCCGCCGGCGCGAAGACGCGGAGCGCACCGGGAACGACGTCGATCTCCAGTGGCAGCATCCCCACTGCATCGCCGTCGGCGTAGGCGGTGGTCGCGGGGGCGGACAGTCGCACCCGCCGTACGCGTGCGGTGACGACCTCGTCGAGGCCGGTATGGGCGCCGCGGTAGACGCGGGGCAGCAGCCGGAGCAGGCGCGTCCGGCCGAGCGGGCGCACGAGCGTGACGTCGAGCAGGCCGTCGGCGAGGTCGGCATCCGGACAGATGGGGATGCCGCCGCCATAGGTCGGGCCGTTGCCCACCGTCGCCATGAGCAGTTCCTCGCCGCGGCGTTCGATCGTGCCGTCGGCGTGCTCGAGCTCCACCTCGAAGGCGACGCAGCGCAGTCGCAGGAACTCGATGAGGATCGCAAGGTCGTAGCGGACGTGGCCGCGGGGCCAGCGCATGCGATTGGCGCGGTCGTTCACCCGCGAGTCGAATCCGCTCGCCAGCACGGTCGCGTACAACGACGTCGAGCCGTCCACGCGACGCACGCGCGCGAGATCGATCGTGCGTGTGGACCCCGCCGCGACGGCTTCGGCGGCTCCGCGTGCGTCGCGCTCGCGCAGCCCGAGGGCGGTGGCCACGTCGTTGCCGGTGCCCGTCGGCACGATGCCGAGGGGGATGCCGGTTCCCGCGAGCTCCTGCGCGGCGAGGTTGACCGTGCCGTCCCCGCCCGCGACGAGCACGGCATCGGCGCCCGCCTGGAGGGCGAGGCGCAGCAGGTCGGTGGACTCGACGGCGCTGCCGCCCGCGATCAACGTCGTGCGGATGCCGTGGGCGCGCAGGAGCGCGGCGACGTCCTCCGCGGCGTTGGTGCGCGCGGAGGCGCGGGCCGTCGGATTGACGAGGAGTGCGACGTCCATGTCGTCCTGTCGGAAGGTCGGCCGGTGCGAGCTCGGCGGCGTGCGGGTGTTCGCCTCATCATGCCCTGTCGCAAGATCGCGACACGGTCGCGACGCGGCTGCGACATCCGTTTCGTAACGTTGTCTGCATGAACACGGTACGCCGCCCTCTCGCTCTGTCCTTCGCGCTCCTGATCGCGGGCTGCGCACTCGCCGGCTGCAGCGTCCGGGTGTCCGACGCCGGCGCCGCGACCTCGACGGCCGCAGATACGGCCGCATCCACGTCTCCGACGGCAGCGGCGCCCTCGCCGTCGCCGAGCGACAGCGCGAACGTGCGCGGTGTCGTCGATGACGAGCGCATGGCGAAGCTGCAGCGCAGTCGCTGGAGCGACAAGGTCACGCAGCACGTGGCGTGCGTGGACGGCGCGTACACGGTCGACCGCAACGCCGACGCACTGGTCGTGGAGGTGACAGGCGACTGCCGGGAGGTCACGATCCTGGCCTCGGCGGCCACCGTCCTGCTGCCCGCTGTCGACGAGCTCAGCGTTCCGGGTGACGGGAACATCGTCATCGTCGCCGCGGCCCGCGAGATCGTGCTGGACGCGGGCGCGGACGCGAACCTCGTCGGCTGGGAGAGCGGCACGGCTGTCGTCAAGGATGCCGGCACCCTCAACGGCACGACGCCGATCTCCTGATCGGTACGATCCGTTCATGACCTCCGCGCCGCCGCGTCTGCTCCTCGTCGACGATGAGAGCTCGATCACCGACGGCCTCGCCCCGTTCCTCACCCGGAGCGGCTTCGAGGTGCGCGTTGCGGCGGACGGGCAGCAGGCGTGGGACATGGTCTCGCGCTGGGTTCCCGACATCATCGTCAGCGATGTGATGATGCCGGTGCTGGACGGTCGGGAGTTCGTCCGCCGGCTGCGCGCGGCCGGAGACAGCACGCCGGCGATCCTGCTCACGCGAGTCGGAGAGTCGGGCGAGCGTTCGGCTGCGCTCGAAGAAGGCGCCGACGACTACCTCAACAAGCCGTTCGACCCGCAGGAGCTCGTCGCCCGCGCACGCGCGGTGATGCGCCGCGTCGCCGCGGGAGCCGCCCCGTTGGTGACGTCGCAGACGCTCGTCGCCGACGGCCTGAGACTGGACCGCCCCGGTCGTCGCGTCTGGCGGGGGGATGCCGAGGTGCTGTTGACCCCGAAGGCGTTCCAACTGCTGGAGTACCTCATGGCGCGCCCCGGCGAGGTGCATACCCGCGAGCGACTGCTGTCGGCGCTGTGGGGCTTCGACTTCGCCTCGCACACGCGAGCGGTCGACCACCGTGTCGCGGAGCTGCGGTCTGCTCTCGGCGACGACGCGACGGACCCGCGCTACGTCGAGACCGTTGCGGGTGTCGGCTACCGGTTCCGCGCCGAGGTGCGCCGCGCATGAACACTCGCGTCGGGGCGCTGGTTCTCGCCGCTGCCGCTGTCGTCTCAGCCGGTGTCGCCGTCGCCGGCGTCATCGCAGGAGACCGGCGATCGATCGTGGTCGAGGCCGGCGTTCCGGCCGTGGGCGTGGGCGTCGCGGTCCTGTTCGCCGCGGCGGCCGCGGCTCTCGCTCTCGCGGCTCACCGCCGGAGTCGTCTCCTCGAGACGACACGGCGCACCACGCGCGACACGGCGGCCTCGGAGCACCGACGCTTTCTCGCTCGACTCGACCACGAGTTGAAGAATCCCGTGACGGCGATCCGCGTCGCCGTCGCCGCGAGCGAGGCCGATACGCCCCAGCTCGCGACCATCGATGCCCAGACGGCCCGGCTCTCGCGGCTGGTCGCCGACCTTCGCAAACTCTCCGAACTGCAGACGTCCGAGATCGAGCGCTCGCGTGTGTCGGTCGCCGCGCTGGTGACGGACGTCGTCGACGCGGTCCGGGACGCTCACGGGCGCGAGGTGGCGGTGACCCTGCCGGCGGCGCCCTGGCCGCTGCCGGACGTGGTGGGCGATCCCGACCTGTTGTTCGTGGCTCTGTTCAACGTGGTGGCGAACGCGGCCAAGTACTCCGAGCCGAGCGATGTGATCGAGATCCGCGGCGACGAGAAGCACGGTGCCGTCGTCCTCGACGTCGCCGACACCGGCCGCGGCATCCCCGCCGACGAGATCGATGCGGTCTTCGACGAGTTGGCTCGGGGCCGCAACGCGCGTGATCGCGCAGGCAGCGGTTTGGGCCTGGCACTGGTGCGCACCATCGTCGACAGGCACGGCGGCGAGGTCACGATCGCCTCGCGCGAGGGCGACGGCACGCGTGTGCGCCTGGCGCTGCCCGCCGCCGGATGAGCGGCAGTCAGGTCAGACGGTGAGAGCCTTCTCGAGGATCGCGGCCTGCTCGCGCGCGTGCACCTTCGGTGAGCCGGTCGCGGTGGAGGCGGCGGCGGCGCGGGACACGCGGCGGATCGTGCGTCCGTGCAGGTGCTTGACGACCTCGAGCGCGATGAACGGCCAGGCGCCCTGGTTCTCGGGCTCGTCCTGCACCCAGACCAGCTGGGCGTTCGGGTAGCGGTCGATCACGGCGTTCAGCTGATCGATCGGAGCCGGGTACAGCTGCTCGAGGCGGACGAGAGCGACCTGCGGGTTCGGCTTCTTGTCGAGCTCGGCCTTGAGGTCCCAGTGGATCTTGCCCGAGTGCAGCAGCACCTTGGTGACCGCCGACGGGTCGAGGTTGCGATCGTCGTCCAGCACGGGCTCGAACCGTCCGGTGGTGAAGGCCTCGACGGGACTCGTCGCTCCGCGAAGGCGCAGCATCGCCTTGGGGGTGAACACGATCAGGGGACGACGGGGACGGGCGTACGCCTGGCGCCGCAGCAGGTGGAAGTACGACGCCGGGGTCGAGGGTCGCGCAACGGTCATGTTCTCCTGCGCACACATCTGCAGGTAGCGCTCGATGCGGGCGGAGGAGTGGTCGGGACCCTGGCCCTCGTAGCCGTGCGGGAGCAGCAGCACGACACTCGACTGCTGGCCCCACTTCTGGTCGGCCGCGGAGATGTACTCGTCGATCACCGACTGGGCACCGTTCGCGAAGTCGCCGAACTGCGCCTCCCACAGGGTGAGCGTGTCGGGCCGCTCGACGGAATACCCGTACTCGAACGCCATCGCCGCATACTCGCTGAGCAGGGAGTCGTAGACGTAGAACCGGCCCTGGCTCTCCGACAGGTTCGCCAGCGGAAGCCACTCCTGTCCGTTCGCCCGGTCGTGGAGCACGGCGTGGCGCTGGACGAACGTTCCACGGCGGGCGTCCTGGCCGGCCAGGCGCACGTTCGTGCCTTCCATCAAGACCGACCCGAAGGCCAGCAGTTCGCCGAAGCCCCAGTCGATCTGACCGTTGCGGCTCATGTCGAGGCGCTTCTCCAGCAGCTGCTGCAGCTTGTTGTGCACCGTGAAGCCATCGGGCTTGTTCACGAAGGCGTCGCCGATCTGGTGCACGACCTCGGTCGCGACGCCGGTGGTCTCCGGCTCGCCGACCGCCTGCTCCACGCCGCCCGTGACGGCGGGGGAGACGATGCCGGTGGCACCGGTCTCGGCGGCGTGGGTCTCGGCGAAGGCGATCTCGAGACGGTTCTGGAAGTCCTGCTTGGCCTTCTCGTACTCTTCCTCGGTGATGTCGCCGCGACCGACGAGCGACTCGGTGTAGAGCCGGCGCACGGATCGCTTCGCTTCGATGAGGTTGGTCATCAGCGGCTGCGTCATCGACGGGTCGTCGCCCTCGTTGTGTCCGCGGCGGCGGTAGCAGACGAGGTCGATGACGACATCGCGGTTGAACTCCTGGCGGTACGCGACGGCGAGCTCGGCGACGCGGACCACGGCTTCGGGGTCGTCGCCGTTCACGTGGAAGATCGGCGCCTGGATGGTCTTGGCGACATCGGTCGCATAGACCGAGGTGCGGCCGTCCTGGGGCAGCGTCGTGAAGCCGACCTGGTTGTTGACGACCACATGCACGGTGCCGCCCGTGCGGTATCCGCGCAGCTGCGACATTTGCAGCGTCTCGACGACGACGCCCTGCCCGGCGAAGGCCGCGTCGCCGTGGACGAGGATCGGCAGCCAGGAGAACGAGCCGATCGGCATGCGGTCCTGCTTGGCGCGGACGATGCCCTCCAGCACGCCGTCGACCGTCTCGAGGTGCGACGGGTTGGCCGCCAGGTACACCGGCAGCTCCTCACCGGCATCCGACACGAACGTGCCATGCGTGCCGAGGTGGTACTTGACGTCACCCGAGCCGCTCTTCGAGCCGATCGCGACGGAGCCCTCGAACTCGCGGAAGATCTGGCTGTAGGTCTTTCCGGCGATGTTGGTCAGGACGTTCAGGCGCCCACGGTGCGCCATGCCGATGGCGGCGCCGTCGAGACCCGCGCCCGCTGCCCCCTGCAGGATCTGATCCAGCAGCGGGATGAGCGACTCGCCGCCCTCGAGGCTGAAGCGCTTCTGGCCGACGTACTTCGTCTGCAGGAACGTCTCGAAGGCCTCGGCCTGGTTGAGCTTGTCGAGGATGCGCAGCTGCTCGTCGTGGCTCGGCTTCTGGTACTTGACCTCGACGTTGTCCTGGAACCACTTGCGCTGGGCCGGGTCCTGGATGTGCATGTACTCGACGCCGATCGTGCGGCAGTAGGAGTCGCGGAGCACGCCGAGGATGTCGCGGAGCTTCATGAGCCTTCTGCCGCCGAAACCTCCTGTGACGAACTCGCGGTCGAGGTCCCAGAAGGTGAGGCCGTGGTTCTCGATCTCGAGGTCGGGGTGCGTGCGCTGCACGTACTCGAGGGGATCCGTGTCGGCCATGAGGTGGCCGCGGACGCGGTAGGAGTTGATGAGCTCCTGAACGCGGGCGGTCTTGTCGACGCGCTCGGCGATGTCGACGTTGATGTCGCCGGCCCAGTGGATCGGGGCGTACGGAATGCGCAGGGCCGCGAAGATGCCCTCGTAGAAGCCGCGCTGACCGGTGAGCAGCTCGTGCACGATCTTCAGGAACTCGCCCGAGCCCGCGCCCTGGATGACGCGGTGGTCGTACGTGCTGGTCAGCGTGATCGTCTTGCCGATGCCGAGCTCGACGAGGGTCTTCTCGCTCGAGCCCTGGAACTCGGCCGGGTACTCGAGGGCGCCCGCGCCGACGATGCAGCCCTGTCCCTTCATGAGACGCGGCACGGAGTGGACCGTCCCGATGCCGCCGGGATTGGTCAGCGAGATCGTGGTGCCCTGGAAGTCGGCCGCCGTCAACTTGTTGCCGCGGGCGCGCTTGACGAGGTCCTCGTAGGCAGAGAGGTACTCGCCGAAGGTGAGCGATTCGGCCTGCTTGATGACTCTAGAGGATCCCCGGGACCGAGCT
>NZ_BADB01000206.1:0-16951 GCF_000333415.1 Microbacterium sp. B24
GATGCCGTCGCGCGCCAGACCCCTGACACGTGCGGCGCCGTCGGGATCAGAGCGACGGCGCCTGCTCCCGCGCACCGACGACAGCGGCGGAATCGGCCGAGAGCACGAGGGGTCCGGCATCCGTGCGCTGTTCGTGCGCCGTCGTCGCGAGCCAGATCTCGCGGCCCACGAGCTCGACGGTCCACGGCTCGGGCGAGAGGTTCACGTACACCGACGCGGTGTCGCGGTGAAGGATCCATCGTCCGTCGCCGACGCTCTCGGCCGCATGGCCCCGTTGGTCGGGATCGGTCAGCTCCGGCCGACGCGCCCGCAGTCGCGCCAGCGCGCGATACAGCGACAGCAGGCGCGCGTGCGCCGGCTGGTCGAGTTCGGACCAGTCGAGCTTCGACCGCTCGAACGTCGCCGGATCGTTCGGGTCGGGCACGAGCGCCTCGTCCCACCCCATCCGGGCGAACTCGGCTTTGCGTCCCTCGCGGGTCGCGGCGGCGAGCTCGGGCTCGGGGTGCGAGGTGAAGAACTGCCACGGCGTGGATGCCCCCCACTCCTCGCCCATGAACAGCATGGGGGTGCCGGGCGCCGTCATCGTCAGCACCGCCGCGACGCCCAGACGCGCCGACGTCAGCGACTGGCTCAGGCGGTCCCCGGCTGCCCGGTTGCCGATCTGGTCGTGGTCCTGGGCGAAGGTGACGAGGCGCCACGACGGCACGGCCGCGGGAATCGGCGCGCCCCAGTCGCGGTCCCGGAACGAGGAGAACGTGCCGTCGTGGTAGAAGCCGCCCGTCCACGTCTTGGGCAGCGCCTGCGGATCCGCGAAGTCGGCGTAGTAGCCCTCCGTCTCACCGGTCAGGGCGACGTGCACGGCGTGGTGCCAATCGTCCACCCACTGCGCGGTCAGTCCGTAGCCCCCGGCCTCGCGCGGCAGGATCATGATCGGATCGTTCAGATCGCTCTCCGCGATGAGGCTCAGCGGGCGGCCCAGATGCGCCGACAGCGCGTCGACGCGCTCGGCGATCTCCTGCAGAATGTGCACCGGGCTCGATGCGGACTCGTGCAGCGCATGCACGGCGTCGAGGCGCAGACCGTCGACGTGCATCTCACCGAGCCACATCAGCGCATTGTCGATGATGTAGTCGCGCACCGCCCGCTGGTCGAGGTCGATGCTCGAGCCCCACGCGTTGCTCTGCCCGTCGCGGAGATACGGCCCGAACTCGGGCAGGTAGTTGCCGGAGGGACCGAGGTGGTTGTAAACGACGTCCTGCACGACCGCGAGCCCCGCCGCGTGCGCCGCGTCGACGAAGCGACGATACGCCTCCGGGCCGCCGTAGTCCTCCTGCACGGTGTACCAGAGCACGCCGTCGTAGCCCCAGTTGTGGGCGCCGTTGAAGCCGTTGACCGGCAGCAGCTCGACGTGGGTGATCCCCAGCTCGACCAGGTGCGGCAGGCGGCCGATCGCGGCATCCAAAGTGCCCTCGGGCGTGAACGTGCCGACGTGGAGTTCGTAGATCACGCCCCCGGCGAGCTGGCGTCCGGTCCAGGCGCCATCGCTCCAGACGAAGGATGCCGCGTCGTCCCAGGCCGACAGATCGTGCACGCCCCGCGGCTGTCGGCGGGAGCGCGGGTCGGGTCGCACGTCGCCGTCGTCGAGCACGAAGCCGTACTCGTCACCGGCGGTGAGCGTGAGCGGGCTCGCCCACCACCCGGCATCCCCCGCGGTCAGCTCGACGTCGTCGAGCCCCGGCCGCCGCAGTCGTACCCGCGCCGCACGCGGCGCCCACACCTCGATCGTCATGCGACCATCCTGCCTGTCACGGGCTCGCGCGTCGGACCCCTTGACGCGATGGAGCTACGACGCTGCGTGTGCCTCCACGAGTGCCGCAGAATGTGACGAACTCCGCAGCGGATGCCGCGTCCGCGTGCGGAGTCGGTCACGATCTGCGGAGTTCGTGCGGGCGCGGCGGAGCGCTCAGTGCTCCCAGCGGGAGGGGCCGCCGGATGCCGCGAACTCCGCCGCCGCTGCGGCACGCAGCTCGGGGTCGGCAGCGTAGGCCACGGCCGTCGCGGCGAGGGCGACGGCGGCATCCACGAGCGCGTCCGCGGCGGCGGGCAGCACCGTGAGCTCGGCGAACGCCGCGTTGTGCGGGAAGACGTCGTCGGGGCCGCCGAGCCCCAGCGAGGGATGGATCGAGGGAACGAGCCGGCTGACGTTTCCCATGTCGGTCGACGGCCCGCCCTGCGGCGGGGCGGCCGGCGGGGGAACCTCGTGCCCGCGTGCGGCGAACGCATCCACCCAGCGCGAGGTCAGCGCGGTGTTCGTCTGCAGCGGCAGGTAGGGAGGCACGGGATCGACGTCGATCTCGGCACGCGTGCCGGTGGCGAGAGCGGCGCCTTCGAGCACGGCGAGGACGCGATCGGTGAGCTCCCGCAGCTGATCGACGTCGGCGGAGCGCACGTAGAACAGCGCCGAGGCGCGCTCGGGCACGATGTTGGGCGCGGCGCCGCCGTCGGTGATGATGCCGTGGAGGCGATCGGTCGGCAGGATGTGCTGGCGAAGTTGCGCGATGCTCTGGTACGCCGTCACGACGCCGTCGAGCGCGTTGCGGCCGAGCCACGGCGCCCCCGCGGCGTGCGCGGCCCGCCCGTGGTAGGTCACCGCAACGCGGCGCACACCCGTCGTGCGCTGGCCGAGCACGGAGCTCGTGCCCGATCCGCTCGAGGGGTGCACCATGCCCGCGGCATCCACGTCGTCGAAGCCCCCGGCGCGGATGATGAGCTCCTTGCCGCCGCCGTTCTCCTCGGCGGGAGTGCCGATGAGCGACAACCGCCCACCGAGGCCGGCGACCACCGGCGCGGCCGCGAGGTATGCGCCCACGGCGACGGCCGCGATCACGTTGTGCCCGCAGGCGTGGCCGATGCCGGGCAGGGCGTCGTACTCGGCGATGATCGCGAAGTGCGGGCCGGATGCCGCGCCCGCCGCGGCCGTGCTCGCCCGCAGGGCGGTGTCGAGTCCGAAGGCTCCGACCTCGGCATCCACCCCGTGCGCCGCCAGTAGCGCCGCGATGCGGGCGACCGACGCGTGCTCCTCGAAGCCGATCTCGGGCTGGTCGTACAGCTCGCGCGCGAGCCGCTCCAGCTCGGGACGCAGCTGCTCGACCGCCGCCGCGATCTCGGCGTCGACGCTCACAGCTCGACGAGCTCGCCGTCGGCGCGGCGGAGCGTCAGCCGGAAGCCCGACTCCGCACCCGCCACGACCTCAGCGACGCCGTCGCCCAGCCCGTAGGCGGCCAGGATCGCCTGCAGCGGCGCGGGGTCGGGCTCGGTGCGAACGAGCGAGATCAGCTCGATCGTGGGGATGTCGCTGAGTCCGGGCTGCGCGGTGGTGCCCCAGTCGATGAGGAAGGGCACGTCGATACGACGGTTCTCGCCGCGCGTGAGCCGCCACTCCAGCAGGGTGCCGTCGGGCGTGCGGCGGGAGAGGTCGCTGACGTCTCCCGGGTCGTAGCCGCCCGCGCGCGCCGTGGCGACGGTGGCCTCGATGTCGGCGGGATGCACCGCGTACGCCTGCACGCTCGGCGCGGTAAGCGTCGAGATGCCGAAGGTCTCCGGCAGCTCCGGCTCGGGGCGGGCTGGGTTGGGACCGATCAGCTCGATGTACTGCGGTCCGCGGCGGCCGTCGACGGTGAGCGCGACGAGGGCGTTGGCGGTGCCGGTCGGGTGGGCGCCGCCGGGTGCGGCGACGACGCCGGTGCGCTCGGCGAACCAGTCGACCAGCGCGGCGAGGTCGGGACCGGCGATGACGACGTGGTCCAGAAGGGTGGGGATGCTCATGATGTCCTCGTGGTGTCGGGTTATCGGGTGGAGGCGCGGCGGGCGGGAACCTCGGGCTCGCCGAGCGACAGCATGAGCCGGTTCGCCCAGTTGAAGAACGCGGCGCCGCCGATGACGTCGACGATCTCGACATCGTCGAGCCCGGCCGCCCGCAGGCGCGCGATGTCCGATTCACCGAACGCCAACGGGGTGTCGGCGAGGGCGACGGATGCCGCGACCACCGCGTTCCACGTCTCGTCGCCGAGGTCGGCGTCCACGCCCTCGTCGAGCAGCCGCTGCACGTCGGCCTCGCGGCCGGACTCGCGGGTCGCGGCGGCGGCGTGCACCGACGCGCAGAAGACGCAGCCGTTGTGGCGCGAGGTCGCGGCGGCGGCGAGCTCTCGCTCGGCGCGGCCGATGCCGCCGGTGACGTTGTAGAAGATGTCGAGGTCGGTCAGCGTGCGGGCGCGGAGCGCCTCGGGGTCGCGGGCGAGCAGCCGGAAGTACGGCATCTTGGCGCGAGCCGGTTCGATGAGCGCATCGCGCTGGGCGTCGGTGAGCTCGTCCTCGGCCACCGGCAGCAGCCACGGGACCCAGCCGAGTCCTTCCTGGGTGAACGCGTCGGGTCGAGCCAGGTCGGCGTAGGTGGTGACGACGTCGGTCATCTCAGGCTCCTTCGGAAACGGTGGCGGAGGCGGCGGAGGCGGCGACCGGTGCGGATGCCGCGGCCAGCGCGCGCAGCCCCCAGGCCACGCGCAGCTGGAAGCTCAGGAAGGCGATGAGCTGCGACAGCGAGACGATGTCGTCGGCGCTCCACCCGGCATCCACGAGGTCCTGAAGCGCCTCGGCGCGCGCCTCGCGCGGACGGAAGACGAGCAGATGTGCGTGCGCGAACGCGCCGGACAGTCGCGGGCCCAGGGCGGACGCGGTCGCGGCATCCGGAGTCCAGCGCACGCCGTCGGTGGACTCCGCCTGCAGGCGCGGCTCGCGATAGGCGCCGAACGGCCCGGTCGCGGCGGCGGAGGCCGCGGCGGACGCGACGACGGAGGTCAACGCGGGGGTCTCGTCGCCCAGGAGGTCGCCGTAGAACGCGGTCGCCGCGTCGAAACCGTGCAGCTGCGAGACGAACGAGGCGAGCGCGTACCGCTCCGCCAGCGCGAACGTGCCCGGCTCGGCGGGCTCGAGCAGCGCCTCGAAGCTGCGCTGGGCGTTCTCGCGGGCCTGCGCGCGCTTCTCGCGCACCGCGGCGAGCGGGTCGCTCGGCGCGATGCCGGCGAGCAGGTCGATGATGTCGGCGCTGGGGGTGGTCATGCGAGTCCTTCCGAGGAGGCGACGAGGGCGAGCGGACGATGGGCGTGGTGGAGCGCGGCGGCGGCGTCCGCTCCGACGGCGAAGCCGAGGCGCGGGGCGACCTCGCCGGCCAGCAGCTCGAGGGAGCGGAGGGTCAGCTCGTGGGTCGCCGCGATCGAGTGCACCTGGAACGAGACGTCGCTGGCCTCGGGCAGTGTGCGATCGGCCGACAGCGATGCGACCACCTCGTCGACGGTGCCGACGTGGGTATCGGTGAGGCGGACGAGCTCGTCGAGGGAGACGCCGTCGGTGTCGAGGCCGAACATGGTGCGCGCGAGGTGACGCAGGCCGTCACCGGCCAACTCGAGCGCGCGCGTACGGTTCTCCGGGTCGACGACGAGCGCCGTCCGGGAGGCGAGGACGCGGACGGGGGCGCCGTCGGGAAGAGCGGCCCGGTAGGCCTCGATGATCGGCAGCTGCAGCTCGTGCAGCGGCGCGTCGGGTGCGTCGGGCGTGCGCGGCTGCGTGCGCGAGAGCAGCAGGCCGTCACCGCGCTCCCCTGCCCGGCGGCCGCCGTCGATCGAGAACGTCGCCTGCCAGATGCGCGCCGACAGATCGCCCGCGGCGGGATAGATGCGCGAGTCGGTGCCGCGCACGCCGCGCCCTTCGAGGGCGTCGAGGAGCACGTCGAGGTGATCGGCGAAGATCTCGCGGCGACGGTCGGACTCGCGGCCGAACGCCGCGAACGAGGAGGGCGTCCCCCCGGTGGCCAGCCCCAGCTGCACGCGTCCGCCGCTGATCTGATCGAGCACCGTCGCATCCTCGGCGACGCGCAGCGGGTCATCCAGCGGAAGAGTGACGACGCCGGTGGCCAGCGCGATGCGGCTCGTGCGCTCCGCGGCGGCGGCCAGCAGCACGAACGGCGACGGCAGGCCGCCCTCGTGCTCGCCGAAATGGTGCTGCGCGAGCCAGGCCGAAGCGAAGCCGGCCTGTTCCGCGTGGGCGATCTGTTCGATCGCGAACCGGTAACGATCGGCGGCGGAGGCCTCTTCGAGCACGCGGCTGAAGAAGCCGAGACGGGGACCGCTCATGCGGATACCTCTTCCTGATAAGGGGCGGCGGAGTCGGGGGCGGTCAGGGCCGCCGGCGTGGATGCGGACTCTGAGCGCAGCGATGCCCCGGGGATCGCCGCGAGGAGCTCGCGCGTGTAGGCGTGCTGAGGACCGGCGAAGACCTCGGCGGCCGGGCCATGCTCGACCTGACGCCCCCGACGCAGTACCGAGACCGTGTCGGCGATCTGACGCACGACGGCGAGGTCGTGGGAGATGAACACGTAGGTGAGGCCCAGGTCGCTCTGCAGCCGGGCGAGCAGCCGCAGGATCTGGGCCTGCACGGTGACGTCCAGCGCCGAGACGGCCTCGTCGAGCACGACCAGCTCGGGTTCGACGATCAGGGCGCGCGCGATGGCGACACGCTGACGCTGCCCGCCGGAAAGCTCCCGCGGATGCCGCGACGCGATCTCGGGCGCGAGAGCGACCAGCTCGAGGTGATGGGCCACCCGCTCGGCCCGCTCGCCGCCGCTGCCGATGCCGAAGTTGCGCAGCGGCTCGGCGAGGATGTCGCCGATGCTCTGACGCGGATCGAGTGAGGCGTAGGGGTTCTGGTAGACCAGCTGGGTGGTGCGGTGGAACGCGCGGCGAGCACGTCCGCCGGCGAGCGCGGTGACCTCGGTGCCGCCGACGCGGATGGTGCCGCGCGTCGGGTCGTTGAAGCCCGCGATCGAGCGTCCCGTCGTGGTCTTGCCCGAGCCCGACTCGCCGACCAGCGCGTGCGTCGTCCCGCGCGCCACCGTGAACGACACGTCGTCGACGGCGACCAGCGGTGAACGCCCGGCGCGGCGGAACTCCTGCGTGAGCCCGGTGACCTCGACCAGGGGTGCGGATGTCGGGGCCGGCGGCGCCGCCCGCTCGACGACGCGCGCGAGCGAGGGGGCGTCGGCCAGGAGCGTGCGGGTGTAGGGCGACGTCGGCGCGGTGAGCACCTGAGCGGTCGGTCCGGCCTCCTGCACCCGACCTGCCTGCATGACGACGAGCGCGTCGGAGCGGTCGGCGGCGACGGCGAGGTCGTGCGTGATGAAGAGGATGCCGGTGCCGGTCTCGGTCCGCAGCTCGTCGAGCAGGTCGAGGACCGTGCGCTGCACGGTGACATCGAGCGCGCTCGTCGGCTCGTCGGCGATGATCAGCTCGGGCTCGAGCGCGAGCGCGGCGGCGATGAGCACGCGCTGGCGCATACCGCCCGACAGCTCATGCGGGTACTGGCGCGCGCGGGATTCAGGGTCGTCGATACCGACGCGTTCCAGCAGATCGATGACGCGCGCGCGGATCTTGACGCGATCCTTCCACCCGTGGATGCGCAGCGCCTCGGCGACGCTCCACTCGATGGTTGCGACCGGGTTGAGCGAGTTGCCGGGGTCTTGCGGGATGAGGGCGATGCACCGACCGCGCAGGTGGCGCCACCGCCGCTCGGACAACCCGACGAGATCGGTCAGGCCGTCGGTGCGCTCGGAGAGGCGGATGCTTCCGCCCGACACGCGGCCGTTGGCGGCGAGCAGGCCGATGACCGACTGGGCCACGGTCGTCTTGCCCGAACCGGACTCGCCGACCAGAGCCGTGACCGCCCCCGCCTCGACGTCGAACGAGACGCCGCGGACGGCGTCGACCGTTCCGCGCCGCGTGCGGTACTGGACGGCGAGGTCGCGGATGGACAGCAGCGGCGGCGCGCTCATGCGGCATCCCCTCCTCGAAGGGCCTGGCTGAGGCGGTTGGTCGCCAGCACGACGACGACGACGATCAGGCCGGGCAAGACCGTGAGCCACCAGGCGGTGGCGACGTAGTTGCGCCCCTCGGCGATCAGCAGGCCCCACTCGGGCGTGGGCGGCGGCGCGCCGTAGCCGAGGAAGCCGAGGGTCGAGATCTGCAGGATCGCCGAGCCGAACTGCAGCGCCGCCAGCGCGATCACCGGCGTCAACGAGTTGGGCAGGATGTGGCGCCACAGCACGCCGAGGAACGTGCCGCCCGAGCCGTAAGCCGCCTCGACGAAGTCCGACACGCGCACACTGACGACTCGCGAGCGCGCCAGCCGGGCGAACACGGCGATCGAGGTGACTCCGACCGCGACGGCCGCGCTCGTGGTGCCGAAGCCGAGCAGGATGACGACGCTGAGCGACAGCAGCAGGCCGGGGAATGCGAGCAGCACGTCGACGAGACGCATGAGCGTTTCGTCGACGGCGCCGCCGAGCGCGCCGGCGGCGAGGCCGACGGCGGTGCCGACGACGAGACCGACGAGCACCGCGATGAGAGCGCCGATGATCGACTGCGACGCCCCGTAGACGACGCGGGTGTAGAGATCGCGGCCGGTCGCGTCGGTGCCGAACCAGTGCTCGGGGCTGGGCGCTTGCAACGCGGGCGCGACGGTCTCGGTGGGGTTCTGCCCCGTGAACAGTCCCGGAAACAGCGCCCAGAGCAGCGCGACGAGGATGACGAGCGCGGGCAGGACGAACCCGACGCGCGCGAGGAGCGCCGCCCATCGAATGCCCCGGTCGGCGGACGGACCCGCGCCCGGACCCGTGGCGGCGGCGCCGTCGAGTCCGGCGGTGGTGGCCAGAGCGGTCATCGGTTTTCTCCTCGGGAGGAAGTGGTGGCCGCGATGGGGGTGCCGACCTCGGCATCCACGAGCTCGTCGACGGCACGGTCGGCGGCCTCCTCGCGCGGTGCCGCGGCCGACCCGCGGGCACGGCCGGCGGTGCGCAGTCGCGCGTCGAGCACGGGATACAGCAGGTCGACGATCAGGTTGATGACGACGAAGGCGACCGTGGAGATCACGACGACGGCGAGCAGCACCGGGGTGTCGCGGTTGGCGACGGCCTGCGCCGTCAGCTGACCGATGCCGGCGCGCGCGAAGACCGTCTCGGTCACGACCGCGCCGCCCACGAGCTCGCCGAACAGCAGGCCGGCCATCGTGAGGGTCGGCAGCAGCGCGTTGCGGGCGACGTTTCGCCACAGCAGCCACGGCGTGCTGGCCCCGCGCGCACGGACCACCGCCACGAACGGCTGCTCTCGGACCTCGTCGATCGAACGCATCAGCACCTGGGAGAGGGGGGCCGCGATCGGGATCGCCAGCGTGATCACCGGCAGGATCAGTGCCTGCACCGGGTTCGCCCCGATCACCGGGACCAGACCCAGGCGGAAGGAGAACACCTGGATCAGGATGATGCCGATCCAGAACACCGGCAGCGACACGAACAGCGGCGGGATGCCGCGAAACACCCGGCGCAGCAGGCGACCCCCACCGTAGGTCGCGGTGAAGGCGATCGTCACCGCGAGGAACACCGCCAGCGCGAGTCCGAGCACCGCGAGGGTCAGCGTGGGCGGCAGCGCCGTCGCGATGAGATCGGAGACGGCGGCACCGCTGGCCACCGAGTAGCCGAAGTCTCCCGTCAGGAAGCCCGCGATCGAGCGGAGGTACTGGACGACGAGCGGCTGATCGGCACCCAGCGACTGGCGGATCGCCTCGATCTGCTCGGGGGTGAGCCCCAGCTCGGGGCTCCCGTACCGGGCGATGACGGCGTCACCGGGGAGCGCGGCCAGCAGCAGGTAGGCCGCCGTGTAGGCCAGAGCGAGCACGAGCACCGCCTGGCCCACACGACGAAGGACGTACGTCATGGATTCCCGGATCTCCCGACTCAGCCCGCGAGCCAGGTCGAGTAGAAGGTCGGGCGTCCGACCGACTCGGTCTCGAAGCCCTGGACCTTGGCCGTCAGGCCGAAGACCTGCGGTTCCTCGAAGATCGGCAGGATGTACGCGTTCTCGGCGAGGTAGGTCTGCGCCGCCTCGGATGCCGCCTGACGCTGGGCCGTGGTCGGCTCGGAGGCGATGGCCTGCAGAAGCGTGTCGAGCTGCGGGTCGCCGATGCTGCCGTCAGCCGGGTTCAGGTTGAGCAGCGTGTTGCGGTTCTTCGAGAAGTACTGCGACTTCAGCACATCGAAGTCCGCGCGGCCGACCATGGAGTGGTACACCTGGATGACGCTCTGGTCGGTCGACGCCTTGGTCTGCGCGGCCATGTCGCCGGCGAACAGGTTCACCTGGATGCCGAGCTTGCCCAGCTGCTCCTGGATGAGGGTCACGACCTCCTTCGAGCGCGGCTGCGGCAGCGCCTCGTTGAAGCTCAGCGTCAGCTTCTGTCCGTCCTTGGCACGGATGCCGTCGGATCCGAGGGTCCAGCCCGCGGCATCCAGCAGCGACGCGGCCTTGGCGGGATCGTACGTGTAGTACGAGGAGGTGTCGACGTAGCCGAGCGCCGTTTTAGCGAGCGCCCCGGTGGCCAGCGGATAGTTCTTCGTGAACAGGGTGTCGACGATCTTCTGACGATCGATGCCGGCGATGATCGCCTGACGCACGCGCACGTCCGCCAGACGCGGCTCGCGGAAGCGGAAGCTCAGGCCGTTGTTCACGCCGTTGGTCGCGGCGGCGTGCAGCGAGAGGCCTCCAGCGGCGAACTGCGCCTCGTCGGGGGCCGGGATGTTGCGCGCGATGTCGGCCTGGCCGGCGACGACGGTGCCGACGCGCACGCTGTTCTCCGCCGCGACGACGTAGTTGACGCCCGCGAGGTAGGCGGCGCCCTGATGCTTCAGCGACGGCGGCGCCCAGTTGTAGTCCTTGCGCGCGGTGACGCTGGTCTGCGACCTCATCCAGTTCATCGCGACGATCGGTCTCGTGCTCTTCCTGTGGCTCGGCACTCGCCGCATGCGCGTAGTTCCGGGCCGGTTCCAGAGCATCGCGGAGATGGGCCTCGACTTCGTGCGGGTCAACATCGCCGAAGACCTGCTTGGCAAGAAGGACGGCCAGCGATTCCTGCCGATCCTGACGACCATGTTCTTCATGATCCTGTTCTTCAACATCACAGGAATCATCCCGTTCATGAACCTGGCGGGCACGAGCATCATCGCCGTCCCGCTCATGCTGGCGGTCATCAGCTACGTCACGTTCATCTACGCCGGGATCAAGAAGAGCCCGAAGAACTTCTTCAAGAACGCACTGTTCCCCTCGGGCGTGCCCCCGTTCCTGTACATCATCGTCACGCCGCTCGAGTTCCTCTCGACGTTCATCATCCGACCCGTCACCCTGACGCTGCGACTGCTGATGAACATGATCGTCGGACACCTGATGCTCGTCCTGTTCTTCTCAGCGACGCAGTTCTTCCTCATCACCCTCGGTGGCTGGTGGTCGGCTCTGGCGGCGGGTTCGCTCGCCTTCGGTCTCGCCTTCACGCTGTTCGAGATCCTGGTGGCCTTCCTCCAGGCGTACGTCTTCACCATCCTCACCGCGGTCTACATCCAGCTCGCGGTCGCAGAAGAGCACTGAGCGGGAGCGGCTTCCGCCTCTCCCACCCAACCCCGAAAGGAAACACCCCGTGGACGCAATTACGGTTCTCGCCGAGCTCAAGGGCAACGTCGCGACGATGGGCTACGGCCTCGCCGCCATCGGCCCCGCCATCGGCGTGGGCATCGTCGTCGGCAAGACGATCGAGGGCGTCGCCCGTCAGCCCGAGCTGGCCGGTCGCCTGCAGGTCCTGATGTGGATCGGTATCGCCTTCACCGAGGCGCTCGCCTTCATCGGCATCGCCGCCGGCTTCATCTTCGTCTGATCGCCCGCACCAGTTCTTAAGGAGACAGGATGCGCAATCTTGTCGCGTACGCCGCGGAAGAGTCGGGTCACAACCCGCTCATCCCCGCCTGGTACGACATCATCTGGTCGGGTGTCTGCTTCATCGTCATCCTCATCGTTGTGTGGAAGGTCGCCCTCCCCAAGATGAAGGTGCTGCTGGATCAGCGCGCCGCCGCCATCGAAGGCAACATCGCGAAGGCCGACGAGGCCCAGCGAAAGGCCGAAGCCGCTCTTGAGGAGTACACGGCGCAGCTCGCCGAGGCTCGCAAGGAGGCCGGCGAGATCCGTGACGCCGCCCGCGAGGACGGCAAGAAGATCGTCGCCGAGGCCAAAGAGACGGCATCCGCCGAGGCCGCGCGCCTCACCGCCACCGCGCACACGCAGATCGAGGCGGAGCGTCAGTCGGCGCTCGTGTCGCTGCGCAGCGAGGTCGGCACCCTGGCGCTCGACCTGGCCGGCGGTGTCATCGGCGAGTCGCTGACCGACGATGCCAAGGCGAAGGGCGTCGTGGACCGCTTCCTCGCCGACCTCGAGAAGGCGAAGTAATGGGCAGCGCGACCACTCAGGCACTGGCGACGACCACGGCGGAGCTGACGACGGCGAACGTGGGGGACCTCGCGGTCGCTCGCGAGCTGTTCTCGGCCGCGCGCGAGATCGCCGACTCGGCGCAGCTGAGCGGCGCGCTCTCCTCGTGGGGTGCGCCCGCAGAGGCGCGCGCACAGGTCGCCAAGGTCGTCTTCGCCGGGTACAGCCCCGTCGCGGTCCAGCTGCTGACCTCGGCCGTCTCGCAGCGCTGGTCGTCCACGACGGATCTGATCTCCGGCATCGAGGAGCTCGCGATCCGCGCCGCTGCGATCGGCTCACCCGCGACCGACGTCGAGGGCGAGCTGTTCCAGATCGCCCGCCTGGTTGCGGCGAACCCGGAGCTCGAGCTCGCGCTCGGCAGCCGCCTGGGCGATGCCGCTGCGAAGGGCGAGCTCATCGAGAAGCTCCTCGGCGGACGCGCGGGTGAGGCGACGGTGCTCATCGCGTCCCAGCTCGTGCAGCAGCCCCGGGAGCGCCGCGTACGCTTCCTTCTGAACCGCGCGCTGCAGCTGGTCGCCGATCAGCGTGGCAAGAAGGTCGCGACCGTGCGGGTGGCGGGCCCGCTGGATGCCGCGCAGCAGGAGCGCCTCGCGGGCGCGCTCAGCACCCGATACGGCGCCGACGTCACGGTCAACGTGGTCGTCGATCCCGAGGTGCTCGGCGGCATGCGCGTGGAGATCGGTGACGACGTCATCGACGGCACCGTCTCCTCTCGAATCAACGACTTGCGCCAGCGCCTCGCTGGCTAGAACAGAAGGAACACCATGGCAGATCTGACCATCAGCCCCGACGTCATCCGTGACGCGCTGAAAGACTTCGTCGCCGCTTACGAGCCCACCGGCGCCGCCGCCACCGAGGTCGGCACGGTCGTCGACGCCGCCGACGGCATCGCCCACGTCGAGGGTCTTCCCGGCGTCATGGCCAATGAGCTCGTGCGGTTCGGCAACGGCGTCGAGGGTCTGGCGCTGAACCTGGACGAGAACGAGATCGGTGTCGTCGTGCTCGGCGAGTTCTCCGGCATCGAGGCAGGCCAGAAGGTCACCCGCACCGGCGAGGTTCTCTCCGTCGCCGTCGGCGATGGCTACCTCGGGCGGGTCGTCGACCCGCTGGGCAACCCCATCGACGGCCTCGGCGAGATCGCGACCGAGGGCCGCCGCGCCCTCGAGCTGCAGGCCCCCGGCGTCATGCAGCGTAAGAGCGTGCACGAGCCCATGCAGACCGGCATCAAGGCCATCGACGCGATGATCCCCGTCGGACGTGGCCAGCGTCAGCTGATCATCGGCGACCGCCAGACCGGCAAGACCGCGATCGCGATCGACACGATCATCAACCAGAAGGCCAACTGGGAGTCGGGCGACGTCAACAAGCAGGTGCGCTGCATCTACGTCGCGATCGGTCAGAAGGGCTCGACGATCGCCTCCGTCAAGGGTGCGCTCGAGGATGCCGGCGCGATGGAGTACACGACGATCGTCGCGGCCCCGGCATCCGACCCGGCCGGCTTCAAGTACCTCGCCCCGTACACCGGCTCGGCCATCGGTCAGCACTGGATGTACGGCGGCAAGCACGTCCTGATCATCTTCGACGACCTGTCGAAGCAGGCCGAGGCCTACCGTGCCGTGTCGCTGCTGCTGCGCCGCCCGCCGGGCCGCGAGGCGTACCCCGGTGACGTCTTCTACCTCCACTCGCGTCTGCTGGAGCGTTGCGCCAAGCTGAGCGACGAGCTGGGTGCGGGATCGATGACGGGTCTGCCCATCATCGAGACCAAGGCCAACGACGTCTCGGCGTACATCCCGACCAACGTGATCTCCATCACGGACGGCCAGATCTTCCTGCAGTCCGACCTGTTCAACGCCAACCAGCGCCCCGCGGTCGACGTGGGTATCTCGGTCTCTCGCGTCGGCGGTGACGCCCAGGTGAAGTCGATCAAGAAGGTCTCCGGAACGCTGAAGCTCGAGCTGGCCCAGTACCGCTCGCTCGAGGCGTTCGCGATGTTCGCCTCCGACCTGGACGCGGCCTCGCGCCGCCAGCTCGAGCGTGGTGCCCGTCTGACCGAGCTGCTCAAGCAGCCCCAGTACGACCCGTACCCCGTCGAGGAGCAGGTCGTCTCGATCTGGGCCGGCACCAACGGCAAGCTCGACACGATCGCGGTCGAGGATGTGCTCCGTTTCGAGCGCGACCTTCTCGACTACCTCAAGCGCAACACGACCATCCTGGACACGCTGCGTGACACCAACGTGCTCGACGACGCCACCGTCGCAGAGCTCACCAAGGTCACCGACGAGTTCATCCTGGAGTTCCAGGGCGGCAAGGGCCAGGCGATCAACAAGCCGGGTCACGAAGAGGTCGCCGCCGCGCACGAGGAGGACGTGAACCAGGAGCAGATCGTCAAGGGTCGTCGCGGCTGAGGCCGGGCGCAATCTGAGACCGAGAACTCATGGGAGCACAACTCAGGGTCTACAAGCAGAAGATCGCTTCTGCTCAGACGACCAAGAAGATCACGAAGGCGATGGAACTCATCGCGGCTTCGCGCATCCAGAAGGCGATGGCGCGCGTGCGCGCGTCCTCGCCCTTCGCGCGGGCCGTGACGCGAGCCGTCTCCGCCGTGGCGACGCATTCGAACGTGCAGCACCCGCTGACGACCGAGCGCGAGACGATCCGCCGGTCGGCGGTCGTCATCTTCGCCTCGGACCGGGGCCTGGCGGGCGCGTTCAACTCGCAGATCCTGCGCGAGGGGCTTCAGCTCGGCGAGCTGCTGCGTTCGCAGGGCAAGGAGGTCGAGTACTTCCTCGTCGGGCGCAAGGCAGTGGGCTACTTCCAGTTCCGTCGGATGGCATCGGCAGGGGAGTGGGTGGGTGACACCGACACGCCGCACTTCAACACGGCGGAGCAGATCGCCGGCGCCCTTCTGGACGCCTACGACCGCGGCGGCCAGGAGCAGGGCGGCGTCGACGAGATCCACCTCGTGTTTAACCGCTTCGTCAGCATGATGACGCAGGAGCCGCAGACCGTGCGTCTGCTGCCTCTGGAAGTCGTCGAGGCCGACGAGGTCGTCGAGTCCGCCGGAGCGAGCAGTCAGGTCTATCCGCTGTACGAGTTCGAGCCCAGCCCCGAGGTCGTGCTCGATGCGCTGTTGCCGGTGTACGTGCAGAGCCGCGTGTTCAACGCGCTTCTGCAGTCGTCGGCCGCCAAGCACGCTGCGACCCAGAAGGCGATGAAGAGCGCCAGCGACAACGCCGACAAGCTCATCACCGACTACACCCGCCTGCGCAACAACGCGCGTCAGGCCGAGATCACTCAGCAGATCGCCGAGATCGTCGGCGGCGCCGACGCGCTGGCGTCCGGCAAGTAACGACCACACCGAAAGAGACAGACAATGACTGCCACCGCCACCGCCGATAAGGCCGAGACGACGGTCGTCGGGCGCGTTGCACGCGTCACCGGCCCGGTCGTCGACATCGAGTTCCCGCACGATGCGATCCCCGACATCTACAACGCGCTGAAGACGACCATCACGATCGGCGACGAGTCGACCGAGATCACGCTCGAGGTCGCACAGCACCTCGGCGACGACCTGGTGCGCGCCATCTCGCTCAAGCCCACCGACGGCATGGTCCGCGGTCAGGAAGTGCGCGACACCGGCGGCCCCATCACGGTTCCCGTCGGCGACGTCACCAAGGGCAAGGTCTTCAACGTCACCGGTGACGTGCTGAACGCCGCCCCCGGTGAGACCATCGAGGTCACCGAGCGCTGGGGCATCCACCGCCAGGCGCCGAACTTCGACCAGCTCGAGTCGAAGACCGAGATGTTCGAGACCGGCATCAAGTCCATCGACCTGCTCACCCCTTATGTCCAGGGTGGAAAGATCGGCCTGTTCGGCGGCGCCGGCGTCGGCAAGACCGTCCTGATCCAGGAGATGATCCAGCGCGTCGCTCAGGACCACGGCGGCGTGTCGGTGTTCGCCGGCGTCGGTGAGCGCACCCGTGAGGGCAACGACCTGATCGGCGAGATGGAGGAGGCGGGAGTCTTCGACAAGACGGCCCTCGTCTTCGGCCAGATGGACGAGCCGCCGGGGACGCGTCTGCGTGTCGCTCTGTCGGCCCTCACGATGGCGGAGTACTTCCGCGACGTGCAGAAGCAGGACGTGCTGCTGTTCATCGACAACATCTTCCGCTTCACCCAGGCCGGCTCGGAGGTCTCGACGCTGCTCGGCCGTATGCCGTCCGCCGTGGGCTACCAGCCCAACCTGGCCGATGAGATGGGTGTGCTCCAGGAACGCATCACCTCGACCCGCGGTCACTCGATCACCTCGCTGCAGGCGATCTACGTCCCGGCCGACGACTACACCGACCCGGCCCCGGCGACGACGTTCGCCCACCTCGACGCGACGACCGAGCTTTCGCGCGAGATCGCGTCGAAGGGTCTGTACCCCGCCATCGACCCGCTGACGTCGACCAGCCGGATCCTCGACCCCCGTTACATCGGTGAGGACCACTACCGCGTGGCCACTGCGGTCAAGCAGATCGACTCTAGAGGATCCCCGGGACCGAGCT
>NZ_BADB01000205.1:0-4748 GCF_000333415.1 Microbacterium sp. B24
GCGGCCCCCGATCATCCTGTTCTTCACCCCGCCGCCATGACGCCCGGGTGCACGACGGAAGCCTGCGACTTCCGCGACAGCTTGGCACCGCTACAGGCGGCGGGCTACGCGGTGATGGGCGTCTCGCGCGACGACACCGCGACCCTGCGCCGCTTCCGCGAGCGCGACGGTCTCACCTACCCGCTGCTCAGCGACCCCGATCACGCCGTGCACGACGCCTACGGCGCGTGGGGCGAGAAGATGAACTACGGAAAGACCGTGGAGGGCGTCATCCGCTCGACCATCGTCGTGGATGCCGAGGGTCGCGTCGCGCACGCCCTGTACAACGTGAAGGCCACCGGGCACGTCGCCCGCGTGCGCTCCCTGCTCGGCGTCGGCTGATCACCCGCTGAGCGGTCCCCTCGGAGCCGCTCAGCGGCGATCGTCACCGCGCCGCGCCGCGGTGCGCGCCGCGAAAAACAGGGCGACCATTCCGATGGCGGCGGGAATCGCCGTCGCCAGGGCTGTCGAGACGGACGGGTTCGGGCCGGTGATGGCGCCGAGCGCCACGGCGAGGATCAGGAGCTGGCTGACGATCCCCCCGGATCGCCCCCAGGAATGGCCACGCCAGACGGCCACCGCGAAGGCGACGAGCGCCACCGCCCCGATCGCCGTGAGGACGATGAGAGCGATCGAGCTGACCGGGTCGTCGGTGTCACCGGTGATCAGGGCGACGATCTCCCAGCCCGTCACGACGAGAACGGCGAGCGCTTCCAGCGCCAAGATGGCCGAACCGGTGCGTTCCGCCGTTGTCGTCATCATCATGCGGGTGGGCCCTCCGATACAGCCGGTGCACAGCACACGCCGGGGGAAATGCCGAGTTCACCCTTGATTCATCTGAATGACCATGGGAGCATTGAACTATCCGTGTGCTCCCACAGTGGCGTGGGGCGAGCGTCTGCTCGCACACCATCAGGGTAATCGACGCCCGACGTCACAACCCACCCGACTTCTCATCCCGCATCAAGGAGCACCCCCTATGGATTGGCGCGACAAAGCCGCCTGCCTGACCGTCGACCCCGAGTTGTTCTTCCCCGTCGGAAACACCGGGCCCGCTGTCGATCAGATCGAGAAAGCCAAATCCGTGTGCGCGCGCTGCACCGTCACGGAAGTCTGCCTGCAGTACGCCCTCGAGACCGGTCAGGACTCGGGCGTGTGGGGCGGATTGTCCGAGGACGAGCGTCGCGCTCTGAAGCGCCGCGCGGCCCGCGCCCGCCGCGCCAGCTGAGACGGCGGCCACCCGCGGCCGCCCACCCCGCGAAGAACGAGCTCGCCGAGGTCGTTCTCCCTCAGTTCTGCGTGCGTCCGAGGTAGCGCATCGGGATCTCGATCGTCACCTCGGTGCCCGAGCCGACGAGCGTGTGCCAGTCGATCGTTCCACTGAGTTCACCCTGAATGAGGGTGCGGACGATCTGTGTGCCGAGCCCGCGACCGACCTGACCTTCCGGCAGGCCGACGCCGGTGTCGCGCACCTTCACGCCGAGTCGGTCCTCGGTGCGTTCCGCGATGATCTCGACCTCGCCCTCCTGATCGACCAGACCGTGTTCGACGGCGTTGGTGACGAGCTCGGTGAGAGCCAGAGCGAGAGGTGTGGCGTACTCGCTGGGCAGTGTGCCGAACGTGCCGGTCTTCCGCGTCCGCGCGCGGGTGTTGGGCGACGCAGCGACCTCCGCGACGAGCTTGAGCACCCGGTCGAAGACGTCGTCGAAGTCGACGTTCTGGGCGAGGCCCTCCGACAGCGTGTCGTGGACCACTGCGATCGCCGCGACCCGGCGCATCGCGTGCGTCAGCGCGTCGCGAGCCTCATCCGAGTGTGTGCGCCGCGACTGAATGCGCAGCAACGACGCGACCGTCTGGAGGTTGTTCTTGACGCGATGATGGATCTCCCGGATCGTCGCATCCTTGGTGATCAGCTCCTGCTCCTGATGTCGGATCTCCGTGACGTCCCGGCACAGCACGATGGCGCCGATCCGGGTGCCGTGGTCCTTCAGGGGGATCGTCCGAAGTGACACCGTGACGCCGCGCGCCTCCAGGTCGGCGCGCCAGGGCGCCCGACCGGCCATGACGATCGGCAGCGACTCATCGAAATCGCGTCCTTTCGGCAGAATGCCGGTGGCCACTTCGAGCAGCGATTCCCCTTCGAGCTCGTCGTCGAAGCCGAGGCGGTTGAACGCGGAGAGGGCGTTGGGGCTGGCAAACGTGGTCGTGCCGTCGACATCGATGCGGATCAGACCGTCGGAGGCGCGCGGGGCACCCCGTCGTGGAGAAGTCGGTGCGGCGAGGTCGGGGAAGTCGGCGCTGGAGATCATGCCGAAGAGGTCGTCGGCGCAGTCGTTGAAAGTGATCTGCTGGCGTGACGGGGTGCGCGCCTCGCCGAGGTTGGTGTGCCGCGTGAGCACGCCCACCACCACGGGCGACTGCTCACCGGCGCCGGCCGCGCGCACGATCGGCACCGCGCGCACGCGCGTGGGGGTCTCTTCGAACCAGTCCGGGGATGCCGAATCGACGATCTCGACCCGCGTGAACGCGTCCCGCACCTGGGTCCGCCATTGCGGGCGCACCATGTCGCCGACGATGTCCCGGTAGAACAGCGTCGCCGCACCGCTCGGCCGGGTGTGCGCGACGGCGATGAACGAATCGTCGACCGTCGGTACCCAGATCACGATGTCGGCGAACGCGAGGTCGGCGAGGAGCTGACCGTCGCCGGCGAGGCGGTGCAGCCACTCGATGTCCGCCCCCGTGGACCGGCCCTGGGCATACACGAGATCGCTGAGCGTCGACACGCACCCAGCCTAGGCGAGATCGTTCGACGGTGACGCGGTCACGCCCGTCACGCCGCGCCGCGAAGCGCGCGGCGCGTCCGGGCGCGCGCGCCGCTTCCCGGGCTCGGAGCATCGGCGCCGGACGCGCGTGACGGTCGCGTTCCCGCGGCGCGCGCCGGAGGCGGTTCGATCGCCTCGCCGACGAAACGACGAACGGCGCCCGACAGCGCGGATCGAGGTGCGACCCGGCCCACCGGCTGTGCCTGCAGGACCGCGGCATCGGCAGCCTTCGGATCCCATGGCACGAACCAGCACGCCGCGACGCCGACGTAGCGCTCGAGCGTGCGACGCACCTGGGACCGCGCATCGATCCCGAGCGTCGATGACCGTGTCTTGTTGACCAGGACGCGGATGGGGGCGGCTCCGGCCGCCGCGCGCAGATCGGGGTACGCGCGGACGAAACGTGCCACGCCGACAGGGTCTGCGGACACGACGGCGACGACGACATCCGCCGCGGCCAGGACGGCGAGCGTGGCCGCGTTGCGGCGCGGGCCTTCGATGTCGCTGACGATCTCCTCGTCGCGCTCCAGCGGCGCCGCGACGTCGACGATCAGGTCCTCGACCCACGTGCGACACTGCTCGAGAGCACCGCCGACGCGCGCCGAGGAGAGCTCTGGCCAGCGCCCCGGCCGGTTGATTCCCGCCAGGACGGCGACATCACCGAGAGGCAGAGCGATCCGTTCGAGCTCGGCGGCGCTCAAGGTCCCGCGCTCGGCCGCTCGGCACGCGGCAGCGAAGCCCGGCCCCTCGTCGGCGAGTCCGGTCAGCATGGCGATCGACGGAGCATGCGTGTCCGCGTCAGCGAGTGCGACCCGGCGCCCGTCCCGCGCGAGCTCCGCCGCGATCTCGATCGCCAGAGTGGTGCGTCCGGGCGCGCCGGCGGGTCCCCAGACAGCGATGATGCGACCACGCGCGGGCCCCGTCGGCGCAGGGGCCACCGCGTGCACCACCGCCGCGCACACGTCGTCCGGCGCGCACGTGGCGACGCCGAACATCTCGGCGAGTCGACGGTCGGCTGCACCGTCGCAGATCGCGACGATACGCACACCGAAGCGGTCGCACACGGCCACGAGTTGAGGAGTCAGTGCGTCTCGGCCGGCATCGACGGCCAACACGTCGGCGGCGGCGAGCGCGCCGAGCAGCTCGGCCGCAGCCCGTCCCGTCACGGCATCGGCGGCGGCGTCCGCCGGAGCATCAGCCGTCACGACGAGAATCACCTCGGCGCCGTGGTCGTCGAGAGCGTCGACGACGGAGGCTCCCAGGCGGTCGGACGCCAGCACCACACGCACGCTCATGAGCCCGCTCCCCCGCTCGGAACGATCGACAGGCTGGACCCGTCGGCGATCGCCGCGAGGGTCGCGGCGACGTCGGCGCGGTCGATCACGATCTCGACCGAGACGGCGGCGGCGCCCATCATCGACCGGTCACGATCGACCGATGCGACCGTCGCGGAGCCGACGAGGATGCGGGGCGTGTCGTACGCGCCCCGCTCCCGCGGGGCCGCAGCCCAGACGTCGACGGATGATCCCGTCTCGACGGTGGAGGGCACATCACTCGCGCTCGTGATGACGACCGTGGTGCTGCGCACGCCGCCCGCCTCGCCGAGCGCATCGTTCGGCACGAGCTCGCCCGCCCGCACGACGCGGGTCGCGACGGCCCCCGGCCGCAGCGTCGTCGGCGACGCGTACGAATCGTGCATCGGCCCGAGCGCGACATCGACCACGCGCAGGTCGGCGGATTCGACGGTCTCACCCGGGAGCAGCGTCGTGGCCGCGGCGAACACGGGCGCGGTCTGGCGTGTCGCGGCGACCACGAACCAGACGCCGCCCACCGAGACGACGATCAGCGCGACTGACTCTAGAGGATCCCCGGGACCGAGCTCGAATC
>NZ_BADB01000204.1:0-2129 GCF_000333415.1 Microbacterium sp. B24
CGCCGGGCGCCGCGCCGGGGTCGGATGCCGGGAACGAGTGCTTCGACTCGAGGTCGACGATGGAGTTCGAGACGCTGGGCGTCGTGTAGTTGACGATGTCCTTCTCGAACTGCGACTTGGCCTCGCTGAGCAGGATGCGATCCTGCGGGCGCTTGGGGCCGGCGATGGAGGGGACGACCGTGGACAGGTCGAGCTCCATGTACTCGCTGAACATGGGCTCGCTGTCGGCGTCGTGCCAGAGCTTCTGCTCCTTCGCATATGCCTCGACGAGAGCCACGGTCTGCTCGTCGCGACCGGTGAGGCGCAGGTAGTCGAGCGTGACGTCGTCGATCGGGAAGATCGCGGCCGTCGAGCCGAACTCCGGGCTCATGTTGCCGATGGTGGCGCGGTTGGCCAGCGGCACCGAAGCGACACCCGCGCCGTAGAACTCGACGAACTTGCCGACCACGCCGTGCTTGCGCAGCATGTCGGTGATGGTGAGGACCACGTCGGTGGCGGTGACGCCCGCCGGGATCTCCCCGGTCAGCTTGAAGCCGACGACGCGCGGGATGAGCATCGACACGGGCTGGCCGAGCATCGCGGCCTCGGCCTCGATGCCGCCGACGCCCCAGCCGAGCACGCCCAGGCCGTTGACCATGGTGGTGTGCGAGTCGGTGCCCACACAGGTGTCGGGGTAGGCGCGCAGCACGCCGTCGCGGCCCGTGCGGTCGTAGATGACCTTCGCGAGGTGCTCGATGTTCACCTGGTGGACGATGCCGGTTCCCGGCGGGACGACCTTGAAGTCGTCGAACGCGGTCTGGCCCCAGCGCAGGAACTGGTAACGCTCGCCGTTGCGCTCGTACTCGATCTCGACGTTGCGCTCCAGCGCGTTGTCGGTGCCGAAAAGGTCGGCGATGACGGAGTGGTCGATGACCATCTCGGCCGGCGACAGCGGGTTGATCTTCGCCGGGTCCCCACCGAGGGCCGTGACGGCCTCGCGCATGGTGGCGAGGTCGACGATGCAGGGCACGCCGGTGAAGTCCTGCATCACGACGCGCGCCGGGGTGAACTGGATCTCGGTATCGGGCTCCGCATCGGCATCCCAGTTGCCGAGGGCCTCGATCTGCGACTTCGTGACGTTGGCGCCGTCCTCGGTGCGAAGGAGGTTCTCGAGCAGCACCTTCAGGCTGAACGGGAGCTTCTCGTACCCGGCGACGGTGTCGATCCGGTAGATCTCGTAGTCGGTGCCACCGACCGTGAGGGTGCTCTTGGCTCCGAAGCTGTCAACAGTGGACACGTCTGCTCTCCTTCGTTGGGAGTTCCTGAGGCCGCGGGCTCAGTCGGTCGGCGGGGTCAGGGTCGGGCATGGACGGCCGTCGCCTGATTCTCCATCATCCCCGCCGCCGCGGCGGCGGGCTAGTGAGGTTGTCCTTACCCGTGGATGGCGCCTCTGGCGCATCACGGGCGAAGGAATTTATCTTGATGTCAAGATAAATCTATCACGCCTCGGATGCCGCGCTGGCGTCGTGGTGGCGCGGATAGACCGCCCGCACGGCCAGCCAGGTGACGGCGACGAGCGGGGCGAACAACGGCAGTCCCATCGCGAGCTTCAGGGTGCCGAGCGTGGTGACATCGCCGGCGAAGTAGAAGGGAAGCTGCACCGCGAGGCGCAGGTAGAACAGCGCGGCCCAGGCGATCGCCAGCCAGAAGAACACCCGGCGCTTGCGCGGATCGCTGCGCCAGCGTGTGCTCTCGTTCATGAGGAAGCCGACGGCCAGTCCGATCAAGGACCACCCGACGAGAGCCGAGATCAGAAACGCCGTCCCGTAGGCCGCGTTGGTGATGAGGCCCGGGACGAAGTTGTCCTGTCCTCGGCCGGTCCACAGTGCGAGGGCGGCGGCAGCACCGGTGGCGATGAGTCCCCCCAGTGCCGCACTGGCGGGCGAGCGCTGAACGAGGCGGACGATCGTGAAGACGGCCGCAGCGCCCACCGAGAGCGCGAGCGAGAGGGTGAGATCGGCTGTGGTCGTGAACAAGATGACGAACGCCAGGCCGGGAAGCACGCTCTCCAGCACTCCCGCCAGCCGCCCATGGCGGCCCAAACGACGTGTCCCGTGTGAGCTTGCCGCGACGGATCGAGACCGGCGCGT
>NZ_BADB01000203.1:0-3210 GCF_000333415.1 Microbacterium sp. B24
GATGGGGATACGCGTGCGAAGCACCTGCGCGACGACGTCCTGCGCGATCTCCGCGGCCGACAGCCCGGCGTCTTCGAGGATCTGCTCGCGTGTCGCATGATCGATGAAGGCATCGGGAAGGCCGAGCTCGTCGACGGCCGTGTCGACGCCCGCTTCGCGCAGCACCTGGCGCACGCGCGTTCCGACGCCACCGACGCGGATGCCGTCCTCGATCGTGATCACCAGGCGATGGGCGGCCGCGAGCTTCACGATGGAGGGTTGCACGGGAACGACCCAGCGCGGATCGACGACGGTCGCTCCGATGCCCTGGGCGCGCAGACGCTCGGCGACTTCGACCGCGAGCTGCGTCATCGGGCCGATGCCGACGAGCAGAACGTCCTCGGCCCCGTTCTGCCACAGCACGTCGACACCGTCCGAAAGGCGCTTGAGGGCCGGCTGCTCGACCGCGACGGCGCCCTTGGGAAAGCGGATCACCGTGGGGGCGTCGTCGACAGCGATCGCCTCGTCGAACTCCTCCCGCAAGCGGGCTTCGTCGCGGGGTGCGGCGATGCGGATGCCGGGGACCAGCTGCAGCATCGCGAGATCCCACACACCATGGTGGCTGGGGCCGTCGGGCCCGGTCACACCCGAGCGATCGAGAACGAACGTCACTCCCGCGCGATGCAGGGCCACATCCATGAGCACCTGGTCGAAGGCGCGGTTCATGAACGTCGCGTAGATCGCAACGACGGGATGCAGCCCGCCGAACGCGAGCCCTGCCGCGGAAGCCACCGCATGCTGCTCGGCGATGCCGACGTCGTAGACACGGTCGGGGAAGCGCTGCGCGAACGGCTGCAGGCCCGTCGGGCGCAGCATCGCCGCGGTGATCGCGATGACGTCGTCGCGACGCTCTCCGGCCGCGACGAATGCATCGGCGAAGGCGTCGGTCCAGGCGACGGCATCCGAAGAGCCCAGCGGCTCGCCCGTCGCCGGGTCGATCTTGCCGACGGCGTGGAACTGATCGGCCTCGTCGTTGCGCGCGGGTTCGTAACCGCGGCCCTTCTCGGTGATGACGTGCACGATCACGGGGGCGCTGTAGTCCTTGGCCAGCTGCAACGTCTCCTGCAGTGCGACGAGGTCGTGTCCGTCGATCGGCCCGAGGTACTTGATGTCCAGGTTCGAGTACAGCGCCTCGTTGTTGGAGAAGCGCGAGAGGAATCCATGCGTGCCGCCGCGGACACCACGGTAGACGGCGCGCCCCATCGGTCCGAGTCGACGGAAGAAGGATGCCGAGCTCTTGCGCAGGCTCTCATAGCCCTCGGTGGTGCGCACCCGGTTCAGATAGCGGGCCATCCCCCCGATCGTCGGAGCGTAGGAGCGTCCGTTGTCGTTGACGACGATCACCAGATTGCGATCGTTGTCGTCGGAGATGTTGTTCAGTGCCTCCCAGGTCATCCCGCCCGTCAGCGCGCCGTCACCGACGACAGCGACCACGTGGTGATCCTTGCGGCCGGTGCGGGTCAACGCCCGGGAGATGCCGTCCGCCCAGCTCAGCGAACTCGACGCGTGCGAGGACTCGACGACGTCGTGGACGCTCTCCGCGCGTTGCGGGTAGCCGGCGAGTCCGCCGCGCGAGCGCAGGCCGCGGAAGTCCTGGCGGCCGGTGAGCAGCTTGTGCACATACGACTGGTGGCCGGTGTCGAAGACGAAGGGGTCGTCGGGTGAGTTGAAGACCCGGTGCAGCGCGATGGTGAGCTCTACGACACCGAGGTTCGGTCCGAGATGACCGCCCGTGCGCGCCACGTTCTCGACGAGGAAGTCACGGATCTCCTGCGCGAGCTGCTCGAGCTGCTCGGTGGACAGGGAGTCCAGGTCGCGCGGACCGGTGATCGAAGCGAGCAGACTCATCCTCCGAGTCTACGTCGCCCAAACGCCGACGCCCCGGCATCGGCGTCCCCTTGCAGGGACCGATGCCGGGGCGTTATAACCGGCGCTCAGACCAGCGAACGCAGCACGTACTGGAGGATGCCGCCGTTGCGGTAGTAGTCCGCCTCACCGGGGGTGTCGATGCGCACCTTGGCGTCGAAGACGATCGTCTCCTTGCCTTCCGGCGAGAACTCGCTGGGGGCCGCCGTGACCTTCACGGTCTTCGGGGTGACGCCCTCGTTGAGCTGCTCGAGGCCCTCGATCGAGACGATCTCGGTGCCGTCCAGGCCCAGCGACTTCCAGCTCTGGCCCTCGGGGAACTGCAGCGGCACGACGCCCATGCCGATGAGGTTGGAGCGGTGGATGCGCTCGAAGCTCTCGGTGATGACCGCCTTGACGCCCAGCAGCGACGTGCCCTTCGCGGCCCAGTCGCGCGATGAGCCCGAGCCGTACTCCTTGCCACCGAAGACGACGAGCGGGGTGCCTTCGGCGCGGTAGTTCTCGCACGCGTCGAAGATGTACGACTGCGGGCCGCCCTCCTGCGTGAAGTCACGCGTGAAGCCGCCCTCGACGATCTGACCGTCGTTGACCGCGGCGACCAGCTCGTTCTTGAGGCGGATGTTCGCGAACGTGCCGCGGATCATGACCTCGTGGTTGCCACGACGCGAGCCGTAGGAGTTGAAGTCCTTCTGCGCGACACCGTGCTCGGTGAGGTACTGCGCGGCGGGCGTGCCGGCCTTGATGTTCCCCGCGGGCGAGATGTGGTCGGTGGTGACCGAGTCGCCGAGGGTCGCCATCACCCGGGCGCCGTGGATGTCCGTGACCGGGGTCAGGTCCATGGACATGCCCTCGAAGTACGGCGCCTTGCGCACGTACGTCGAATCGGCGTCCCACTCGAAGATCGGGCCCTCGGGCGTGGGCAGGCTCGTCCAGCGCTCGTCGCCGTCGAACACGGTGGCGTACTGCTTGATGAACTGGTCACGCGAGATCGACGAGTCGATGACCTCCTGCACCTCGTCCGGCGAGGGCCAGATGTCCTTGAGGAACACGTCGTTGCCCTCCGAGTCCTTCCCGAGCGGGTCGGTCTCGAAGTCGAAGTGCATGGAGCCGGCGAGGGCGTAGGCGACGACGAGGGGCGGCGAGGCGAGGTAGTTCATCTTCACGTCGGGGCTGATGCGGCCCTCGAAGTTGCGGTTGCCCGACAGCACGGCCGTGACGGCCAGGTCGTTCTCGTTGATCGCCGCCGAGACCTCCTCGATGAGAGGTCCGGAGTTGCCGATGCAGATGGTGCAGCCGTAGCCGACC
>NZ_BADB01000202.1:0-2296 GCF_000333415.1 Microbacterium sp. B24
GGCCGCCGCTACGCGGGCCACAAGAACGTCATCGACGCAGCCGTCGCCGCCGGCGTTGCGAAGTTCGTCTACACGAGCGTGTCGAAGGCCACGAGCTTCGACTGGCCGCTGGGTGCCGAGCACAAGGCCACGGAGCACGCCCTGTCCGCGAGCGGGCTGCCCACCGTGATCCTGCGCAACGACTGGTACACCGAGAACTACGTCGGCGACGTGCAGCGCGCCGCCGAGTCCGGCGTCATCGCAGCCTCGGTCGCCGACGGCCGGGTCGCCCCCGCGGCCCGCGCCGACTATGCCGAAGCCGCCGCGGTGGTGCTCCTGGAAGACGGACACATCGGTGAGGTCTACGAGCTCGCGGGCGATGCGAGCCTCGGCTACGCCGACCTCGCCGCCGCCGCCGCCGAGGCCCTCGGGCGAGAGGTCGCCTACGTGCCGGTTTCGCGCGACGACTTCGTCGCCGCGCTGCAGGGATCGGGACTCGACGCCGGAACCGCCGAGTTCGTGGCGAGCATCGAGGACGGCATCCGCGGTGGCGTCCTCGCCGACACCGACGGCACGCTGTCGCGCCTCATCGGCCGCCCGACGACTCCCGTCGTCGACACGTTCCGCGCCGCGCTGGCGGGCTGAATCGACGGCTCGAGGCGGTCGGCACGGCGCTCACTCCGGTCGCCCGATCGCCTCGAGCCACCGCAGCCACACCTCACTCAGGGTGGGGTAGGCCGGCACGGCGTGCCACAGCCGCGCGAGCGGAACCTCGCCGACGATCGCGATCGTCGCCGCCTGCAGAAGCTCTGCCGTATCCGCACCGACGAGGGTCGCTCCCACCAGCACGCCCCGATCGGTGTCGATGACCGCCCGCGCGTGCCCGCGATAATCGGCGGAGCGCGTGCTCGCCCCCGCGATGTTCGCGAGGTCGTAGTCCACGACCCGGACGGCGAGCCCTTTCCTTCTGGGCCTGCGCGGCCGTCCGGCCGACGGGGGCGACCTCGGGCGAGGTGAACACGACCTGCGGGACGGCGACGTGGTCCGCCGTCGCGACGGGGGTGCCCCACTCCTGGTCGTCGACGCGGCGGCCGCGGGCGCGGGCCGCGATGACGTCACCGGCCGCCCGCGCCTGGTACTTGCCCTGATGGGTCAGCAGTGCCCGGTGGTTGACGTCGCCGACGGCGTACAGCCAGTCGCTGCCGCGAACCCGCATCGTGTCGTCGACATCCAGCCACGAGCCGGGCGTCAGATCGGCCGTCTCCAGGCCCACGTCCCCCGTCCGAGGCACGCGCCCCGTCGCGACGAGGATCTCGGATGCCGTGATCTCGCCGTCGGCCAGCGTCACCGTGACCGCGCCGGTCGCGGCATCCCGCGATACCGCCTGGACCTCGGCGCCGGTGCGCACCTCGACGTCCGCCGCGCGCAGGGCTGTCGCCACCGCTTCGCCGGCGAACGGCTCCATCCCCCCCAGAAGGCCGGAACGGGCGAGCACGGTGACGTGGCAGCCGAAGGAGGCGTACGCGGTCGCCATCTCGCACGCCACGACTCCGCCGCCGAGAATGACGAGAGAGTCGGGCACCCGATGTGCGCCCGTCGCTTCGCGCGAGGTCCACGGTGCGCAATCGGCGAGCCCGGCGATGTCCGGCAGCAACGCCGCCGATCCGGTGCAGACGGCGACGGCGTGCCGGGCGCGCAGCACGACGGCATCCGTCCCGTCCTGGCGCACCGTGACCTCCCGCGGGGCGCTCAGACGCCCGTGGCCACGGACGAGGGCGATGCCGGCACCGTCGAGCCACTCGACCTGTCCGGAGTCGTTCCAGTCGTGCACGATCTCGTCGCGCCGGCGAAGCACCGCCGCGACGTCGACGGGCCCGGACGGGGCGGCTGCCAGGGCGCCGGGGGCATCGGCGGCGTCGGCGCGGGCGGCGCCGGCGCGCAGCAGCACCTTCGACGGCATGCACGCCCAGTAGCTGCATTCGCCCCCGACGAGCTCGGACTCGACGATCGCCACCGTCAGCCCTCCCTGCACGGCACGGTCGGCGACGTTCTCGCCCACGGGCCCGGCACCGATCACGATGAGGTCGTACTCTGCGGATTCCATCCCCCACGCATACCCGACTGTGACGCCAGATTCCAGCCCCTGTCACGGTGTCGGAGGGATGTGGTTGGGTGGATCATCCGACCCCGGAGGACGTATGGCGATCGAGTTCCGCTCCGTCACGAAGCGCTTCGCTGACGGCACCACCGCTGTGGACGACTTCAGCCTCGTCCTGCCCGCGCACAAGAGACTCTAGAGGATCCCCGGGACCGAGCT
>NZ_BADB01000201.1:0-1386 GCF_000333415.1 Microbacterium sp. B24
TCCGACGACGCCCTGAGCTCCGTCGACACCTACGTGCACTACATCCGCCGCAAGGCGTCGCCCGAGATCATCGAGACCGTTCGCGGTCGCGGCTACCGTGCGGGGAGCCCGTCGTGAGCGACGAGGCCGACCGCCGGCGCGTTCGTCGCGCCGCGGTCCACGTCGGTCTGCTCGTCGGTGCCGCATCGGCCGTCGTGGTGACGGCGGGAGTCGCGCTTCTCGTGGCCGTCCTGCTGCTGTCGGCCCGACCCGAACTGCACCACAACGGCGAGGGCGGCGGCCGCAGCGGTCCGCCGGACGGCGACCGCATCGTCGTCGACGTCGACCGCATCCTCCCCTGGGTCGTCGCGCTCGGTCTCGCCGGGGTGGCGCTGCTCGCCCTCGTCGCCTGGTTCGCCGCCCGCCGCGCGGTGGCCCCGTTGGCCGGTGCCCTGCGGCTGCAGCGCCGCTTCGTCGCCGATGCGAGCCACGAGATCCGCACGCCGTTGACGGCTCTCACGAGCCGGGCGCAGATCCTGGAGCGCCGCTACCGACGCGGCGAAGACCTCACCGACACGCTCGCGGCGCTGCGCGCCGACGCGTCGGTCATGGACGCCGTGCTCACCGACATGCTGCTGACGGCGGAGGGAACGGCGACGGATGCCGAGCCCGCCGTCGTCGAGGCGGCGCTGACGGCCGCGGCGGCCACGGTGGCGCCGCTGGCCGAGGAGGCGGGCGTGCGCGTCCGCGTCGGTCAGGGCGACGGCGCGGGCCTGCGGGTGCGCCTTCCCCGCGTCACCCTCGACCGGCTCTGCGTCGCGCTCCTGGACAACGCGGTGCAGCACACTCCCGCCGGCGGCGAGGTCGCACTGTCGGCGCGATCCGACGGACGGGGGGTCGCGATCCGGGTGCGCGACGGCGGCACCGGCATCGCCGATGCCGATCGCGAGCGCATCTTCGAGCGCTTCGCCCGCGGCCCGGAGTCGGGTCGGCGGCGCGGTTTCGGCCTGGGTCTCGCGCTCGTGCGCGAGGCGGCCGCGGCGGCCGGGGGCCGGATCGAGATCGAGCTAACGTCGGCAGCGGGTACCACCATGCTGCTCTGGCTGCCGCAGGCTGCGTAGCGGCCTCAGGCCGCGGTCGCCGTCGCGGGTTCAGGCCGCGGTCGCCGCGACGGTCTCGACGCCGACGCCCGCGACCCATCGACGGACACCGGCGTCGGTGACCGTCATCGCCGAGCGCAGCGGCGCGTCCCACAGCCACCGGGTGTCCTCGCCGGCCGCGACGGCGAGGGCGGTCGCCCACACGTCGGCGGTGGTGAGGTCGTCCGCGACGACCGTCGCGCTCACCGCAGCAGACACCGCGATGCCGGATCGAGGGTCGACTCTAGAGGATCCCCGGGACCGAGCT
>NZ_BADB01000200.1:0-4997 GCF_000333415.1 Microbacterium sp. B24
GAGAGAAAGCTTACGACGGTCGTGACATGTTCGGACCGACGGATGCCGAGGCATCCTGCCGTTGGTCGTCGTTCCTCCGCCAATCCGCGTCAACGACGATGGCCCCCGGACTTTGCCGGGGGCCATCGTCGTGTGCGATCGTCAGCGGACGACGACCGCCAGAACGTCGCGGGCCGACAGGACGAGGAACTCGTCGCCGCCGAACTTCACCTCGGTGCCGCCGTACTTGCTGTAGATGACGCGGTCGCCGACGGCGACGTCGAGCGGCACGCGGTTGCCGTTGTCGTCGATGCGGCCGGGGCCCACGGCCACGACCTCGCCCTCCTGGGGCTTCTCCTTGGCGGTGTCAGGGATGACGAGGCGCGGCAGCGGCGGCACGAACGAGATGCGGTTGTACAGCACCGGCGCGAGCGCGAGGATCGCGTGGCGGGCGCGGACGGTGACGCCGTCGGCGATGGCCACGACACCCTCCCCCTCGGTGTATTCGAGGGTGCGCACCGGCTGACCGAGGAAGACGTCGTCGCCCAGGCGCTCGGCCAGCAGCAGCGGCACCTGCTGCAGGCCGCCGACGACGCGCTTGTCCAGGATGAAGTCGGCGTCGACCAGGTTGGTGTAGCTACCGGCGGATGCCGCCATCAGCAGCGACTGCAGCAGCGAGAACGAATGGGTCGGCTTCGTGAGCATGGCCGATCCGGTGGGGAAGGCGAGGTTGCGGATGGCCTCGTCGTCGTCGGTCTGCTCGCGCAGCCAGGCGTCCCACGAGACGGTGTCCCACTCCGCCGCCTGCGGATGGGCCCACGGACGGTCGGGGTCGATCTCGGCGACCATGGCGTCGAGGCGGGCGGTGACATCCGCGATGACCTTCTCGGTCTCGGCGCTGACGGGGAACATCTCACCCGTGTAGCGGTGGGCGACCCCGTCGGGGCCGATGTAGACGCTGTCGCCGTCGCGGTAGCGGTCGAAGGTCTCCAGGCCCAGCTCGACGATGGTCTCCTTGAGCGCGTCCTGATCGGGCGAGACCCACTGGCCGCCGATCTCGAGCATCGCTCCCTCGATCGTGTCGGTCCACAGCCGCCCGCCCACGCGGTCGCGGGCTTCGAGCACGGCGACCGACAGGCCCGCCTTCTTGAGCTGGTTGGCGGCGGTCAATCCCGCCGCACCGGCGCCGATGACGACGACGTCGCGCGTGATCTCGGTCATTGTGTCTCCTCTGTCGTGGATCCGGATGCGTGGTGCTCCCGCAGCATGTCCCGATAAGCGCTGTCAGAGTGGCCTCGAGGAGACCGAAAGTGGGACATCGCCGGGCGCAAGTGGGACATGGGGCGGGGTGTGGGTGGGATGCCGGGGCGGGGTCAGTGGGCGGCGAGGGCAGCGACGACGACGTCGATTCCCTCGGAGAGCAGCTCGTCGGAGATCGACAGGGGCGGCAGGAAGCGGATGACGTTGCCGTACGTGCCGCAGGTGAGCACGATGACGCCCTCGGCGATCGCCGCCTTCGCGACCGCCGAGGTCAGCGCGGCGTCGGGAGCCTTCGTCTCGGGGTCGACGAACTCGACCGCGATCATCGCGCCGGCGCCGCGCACCTCGGCGATGCGCGGGTCGGACTGCTGCACGGACTCGAAGCGGGCGCGGAGGATCCCCCCGATCTCGCGCGCCCGCTCGAGCATCCCGTCGTTCTCGAACGCATCGATCGCCGCGAGGGCGGCGGCGCACGCCACCGGGTTGCCGCCGTAGGTGCCGCCGAGGCCCCCGCCGTGGGTGGCATCCATGATCTCGGCGCGACCGGTGACCGCCGCCAGCGGCATGCCGCCCGCGATGCCCTTGGCCGTCGTGATGAGGTCCGGCACGATGCCGAACAGTTCGCTCGCGAACATCGCTCCGGTGCGGGCGAAGCCCGTCTGCACCTCATCGGCGATGAAGACGACGCCGTGGGCGCGGCACCAGTCGACGACCGCGGGAAGGAATCCCTCGGCGGGCACGATGAAACCGCCCTCGCCCTGGATCGGTTCGATGATGACGGCCGCAAGGTTGTCGGCGCCGATCTGCTTCTCGATCAACGAGATGGCCTTGGCAGCGGCATCCGCACCGCTCAGTCCGTCGCGCAGCGGGTACGAGGCCGGAACGCGGTAGACCTCGGAGGCGAACGGACCGAATCCGCTCTTGTACGGCATCGACTTCGCCGTGAGGGCCATCGTGAGGTTGGTGCGGCCGTGGTACGCGTGGTCGAACGCGACGACGGCCGAGCGGCCGGTGGCCTTGCGGGCGATCTTGATCGCGTTCTCGACGGCTTCCGCGCCGGAATTGAACAGCGCCGACTTCTTCGCGTGGTCGCCAGGCGTGAGACGGTTGAGCTTCTCGGCGACGGCCACGTACGACTCGTACGGCGAGATCATGAAGCAGGTGTGCGTCATCTGCGCGACGGCGGCCTGGACGGCCGCCACGACGCCCGGGTGGGCGTTGCCCACGCTCGTGACGGCGATGCCACTGCCGAGGTCGATGAGCGAGTTGCCGTCGGCGTCGACCACGACGCCTCCGCCGGCGGCGACGGCTTCGATGGGCACCGTGTGCGCGACTCCCGACGCGACGGCGGCGCTCTTGCGCGCCAGCAGCTCCTGCGAGCGGGGGCCGGGGATCGCGGTGACGAGACGGCGCTCCTGCGCCAGGGACGGACCGCCGACGACGGCGCTGTCGATGATGCTCATGCCGGGAGCGTATGAGCCTCGGATGCCGAGCCACACCCTCCGCCGTGTACATTCTGTGATCAGATGCGTACGTGGCGTACAGCCGCCGCGCACCCATCGCCGGGAGCCCGCCCCGGATCGACCCCGGACCGCGCCGAGGAGGCCGCCGCCCATGACCGAGACGCAGCCGACCCTGCGCGCCCTCCTCGCGCGCCGCGACCTCGACCTGCGGCTCGCCTCCCGCCCCGACGATCTCGACGAGGGAGCGCTGGACGCCCCGCTGCGCTGGGTGCACAGCTCCGACCTCATCGACCCCACTCCCTTCCTCGCCGATGACCTGCTGCTGCTGACGACGGGCACGCAGTTCGTCGGAGCCGGCGGCGACGGCGAATCGGGCGATGACGCCGCCGCCTACGTGGCGCGCCTGCGCGCCCGCGGTGTGCGCGGGTTGGGGTTCGGCACCGAGGTGGTGCGCGACGGCATCCCGCCCGCGCTCGTTCTCGCCTGCGCCGCGCAGCGGATGCCGCTGTTCGAGGTGCCCTACCGCACACCGTTCATCGCGCTGGCGCGGGCCAACGCCGAAGCCATCGCCGCGCAGGCGTATGCCCGTCGCACCTGGGCACTGTCGGCGCAGCGGGCGATCTCGCTCGCCGCACTGCGTCCGGACGGGCTGGCGGCGACCGTCGCCGAGCTCGCGTCTCAACTCGGCGCGTGGGTCGGACTGTTCGACGCCGCCGGCACGCTGACCCAGAGCGCCCCCGCCGACGCGCTCGACGACGATGCGCGCGCCGCCCTCGCGACGGAGGCCGGCGCCGTGCTGCGCCGCGGAGCCCGCGCGGCATCGACGCTCGAGATCGGTGATCGACGCGTCACGATGCAGACGCTCGGCCGCGGCGGACACCTCCGCGGGCTCATCGCGATCGTGGGCGCCGACCTCGACCTGGAGGGACGCAGCGTCGTGACCTCGGTCATCGCGATGGCCGGCCTCGCCCTCGAACAGAACGTGGGACTCGGCCGCGCCCGTGCGGCACTGCGGGCAGGACTGCTGCACACGCTCCTCGAGGACGACCCGCAACTGGCGCGTCGTGTGTCGCGCGAGCTGTGGGGCCCGCTGCCGACGAGCCCGGTCGTCATCGGGGTCGCCGCCGTCGCCGCCAACCGCACCGACGCGGCGGTCGACTGGCTCGAGCTGCAGGCCGCCGAGCGCGGCGGCCTGTTCTACGCGCGCAGCGGCGACGGCATCGTCCTCGTGGTCCCCGCCGACGACGAGGGCGCGCCCACCGCACTCGCGCGTCTGCTGGACGCCGCGGTGGGGCTGTCGGAGCCCACCGACTACAGCGGATTCTCTCGCGCCCACGCGCAGGCCCTCACCGCGCTGCGCACCGCCGTGAGCGGGACCGTCACGCGCTTCGCGGATGCCGCGGGGGTGCTGTCGAGTCTCGATTCCCCGGCCGCCCGCGCTCTCGCCGACGCGCGGCTGCGCCCGCTGCGCGCGCACGACGACGCCCAGGGCACGGCGCTCGTGGAGACCGTGCGCACCTGGCTCACCCACGACGCGCGCATCGATGAGGCCGCGCGAGCGCTCGGCATCCATCGGCACACGGTGCGCGCCCGGGTCGCGCAGGCGCAGCAACTGCTGGGGGTGGACCTGTCGAGCTTTCCGGCGCGTGCCGAGCTGTGGGCCGCCCTCGTCGCCGCGGGGTGATGCGCTCTTGGCGGATTCTTGGCGCCGATATGGGTGAATGATGGCGGTGAAGATCGGAGACGCGATGACCCGCGACGGCGCACGGCCGCGACTGCTCTACGTGGAAGACGACCCGACGATCGCGGGCATGACCGTCGAGGTGCTCTCCGAGGTCTACGACGTCACGCACCTCAGCGACGGTCTCGCCGCACGGGAGCGCGTGCTGGCGGAGCGCTTCGATGTCCTGGTCGTCGACCGGCGTCTGCCGGGGCTCGACGGGGTGGAGATCGTGCAGGCGATGCGTACCGCCCGCCTCACCACGCCGGTGCTGCTGCTGACGGCTCTCGGCGCCGTCGCGGACCGGGTCGACGGCCTCGACAGCGGCGCCAACGACTACCTGGTCAAGCCGTTCGACTTCGACGAGCTGCTCGCACGCCTGCGCGCGCTCGTCCGCGGGCACCATGCCGAGGGACGCCGGCGTCACCTCGGGGACTGGACCTTCGTCGCCGAGTCGCGCGCACTGTACGGTGGCGGCGGCGAGCGCGTCACGCTGACGGCGACCGAGGCGCGCCTGCTGGCGCTGCTGAGCGAGAGCCCCGAGCACGTCTTCTCCCGCGACGAAACCTTCACGC
>NZ_BADB01000199.1:0-4394 GCF_000333415.1 Microbacterium sp. B24
ATTCGAGCTCGGTCCCGGGGATCCTCTAGAGTCCGCATCGCGTTCACGCGTTCGGTCACACGGCGCGCGAACTCGTCGGCGACCGAGGTGTGCACGATGAAGCGGTTGGCGGCGGTGCAGGCCTGCCCGATGTTGCGGAACTTGGCGAGCATCGCGCCGTCGACGGCCTTGTCGAGGTCGGCATCGTCGAACACGACGAACGGGGCGTTGCCGCCCAGTTCCATCGACACGCGCAGCACGCCTTCGGCCGCCTGGGCGATGAGCTTCTTGCCGACCGGCGTCGAGCCGGTGAACGAGAGCTTGCGCAGGCGCGGGTCGGCGATGATGGGTGCCGACAGCGCCGCCGAGCGGGTCGTGGTGACGACGTTGACCACGCCGGCGGGAAGCCCCGCCTCGACCAGGATGTCGACGAAGGCGAGCGTCGTCAGTGGGGTGAGCTCGGCCGGCTTGATGACCACGGTGCACCCGGCGGCCAGTGCCGGGGCGATCTTGCGCGTGGCCATCGCGAGTGGGAAGTTCCACGGGGTGATGAAGAAGCAGGGGCCGACGGGACGCTGGCTGACGATCATGCGTCCCGTGCCCTCGGGGTTCGAGCCGAACCGACCCGAGACACGCACCGCCTCCTCGCTGAACCAGCGCAGGAACTCGCCGCCGTAGGTGATCTCGCCGCGGGCCTCCGCGAGCGGCTTGCCCATCTCGAGCGTCATCAGCAGGGCGATCTCGTCGGCGCGCTCCATCAGCAGGTCGAAGGCCCGGCGGAGGATGTCGCTGCGTCGCCGCGNGGCCGTCGCCGCCCAATCCTCCTGCGCCGCGACCGCCGCGTCCAGGGCGCGGATACCGTCCTCGGGCGACGCGTCCGCGATCTCGATGAGCGTGTCACCGGTCGCGGGGTCGACGACGGGGAAGGTGCCGGACGAGCCCTCGACCCACTCGCCGCCGATGAACAGGCCGCGGGGAACCTTCTCGAGCAGTGCGCTTTCGGTGATCAACGTGCGGCCTCCTTCAGGCGACGGGTGCTGGCAGGGGCGTCCGTGGCGAGGGTCTCGCCGCGGAAGAACGCGGGACGTGTCACCGACTGCCAGATCATGAGGACGATACCCACCACGATGATGAGCATGCCGAGGATGAAGACGATCCCGACGCCGCCGACGTTGGCGCCCGAGCCGTAGTCGGGATCCATGGAGTCGATGAGCGTGGTGAAGAACAGGATGCCGAGGATCACGCCGCCCACGAGCGGGAACAGGAACGTGAAGAACACGTTGCGCACGGAGTCGAACCACTGCTTACGGAAATACCAGACGCACGCGAAGGCCGTGACGCCGTAGTAGAAGCAGATCATCATGCCGAGGGTGAGGATGGTGTCCCAGAGGGTGTTCTCGCTCACCACGCGCATCACCGCGTAGAACGCGGAGGCGACCACCGCCGAGACGATCGTGGCGAAGCCGGGCGTGAAGAAGCGCGGGCTGACCCGGGCGAAGGCGGGCGGCAGCGCGCCGTAGTGCCCCATCGACAGGAGCGTGCGCGCGGGGCCCACGAACGTCGACTGCAGCGACGACGCCGACGAGGTGAGTACCGCGAGCGACACGAGGAACGCGAGGGGCCCCAGGATCGGCCCCGACAGGTGGAAGAACACGTTGCCCTGGATGTCTTCGTTGCCGAGGCCCAGCTCCCCCGTGCCGACACCGGCGTACATGATCATCGCGACCGCGAGCAGAAGGTAGATCGAGACGATCGTCAGCACCGTAATGGTCGCCGCACGACCCGGCGTCTTCTCGGGGTCCTTCGTCTCCTCGTTCATCGTGAGGGTGACATCCCACCCCCAGAAGATGAAGATCGACAGCGACAGGCCCGCGGCGAACGCACTGAACGAGCTCACGGCGAACGGGTTGAACCAGCCGATGTCGAACGGCTGGAAATCGAAGCCCTTGCCGCTGACGGCCTCCACGATGGCGGCGATCGCGAAGAACAGCAGCACCGCGACCTGGAAGGTCACGAGCACGTACTGCAGCTTCTGGGTCGTCTGCATGTCGCGGTAGGAGATGAAGGTGGCCGCGAGCATGAACAGCAGGCAGACGCCCACATTGATCCAGGTGTTCGAGGCGAGGTCGGCGATCTCGGCGTTGCCGGTCACCTGCGACAGCAGCAGGAAGAGGAAGTCGACCGCGACGCCGGCGAGGTTCGACAGCACGAGGATCGTGGCGACGACGAGTCCCCACCCGGCCATCCAGCCGACCCACGGCCCGAAGGCGCGCGCCGCCCAGGTGAAGCTGGTCCCGGCATCCGGCATGCGGTTGTTCAGCTCGCGGTAGCCGAAGGCGACCAGGAGCATCGGGATGAATCCCACGAGGATGATCGCCGGGATCTGCGCGCCCACCGCGGATGCCGTGGGGCCGACGGCCGCCGTGAACGTGTACGCCGGGGCGATGCAGGAGATGCCGATGACGACCGCACCGATCAGACCGATCGTTCCGGCGCTGAGTCCCTTGCGGGAGAGTGCGCCGGTCGTGGCGTCGGCGTCGGTCGTGGAGGGTGCGCTCATCGTCGAGACTCCTCGGAGTGGGTTCGGGGCACGACGATCACCGGCACGGTGATCTCGTGCAGCATCTTCGCCGCGGTCGAGCCGAGGAACAGGCGGCGCGGCTGAGCGAGGCGGCTCGATCCGACGAGCACCACCTCGCCCGGCTGCCAGTCGAGGTAGGACACCGCCTCCTCGATGCTCTCGCCGGCGGCCACCGCGACGTCGGTGTGCAAGCCGGCGGGCAGCTCCGCCCGGGCTGCCGCCAGCACCTCGTCGGCTTTCGTGCTGCTGGCAAGGCGGATCGCTCCCGAATCTGCGGACGGCGGCAGATCGACCGGCAGCAGCGACAGCAGCCGGACGGCACGCCGAGTCCCTGCGCGAGCGCCGCGTCTCGGCGATGAGGGCATCGGCCCCGGGCCGCGTGCCGACCGCGACCGTCAGCCGCGTGATACCCGTCTCGGGGGCGATCTTGCGCGCCCCCCGCGGGACCAGCACGACGGGGACGTCCGACGAGTGCAGCAGCTCGGTCGTCGTCGATCCGAGCCGGTGACGACCGCGCGAGGCCCCATCGGCGGCGCCCACCACGACGTACGAAGCACGCAGCTCGTCGGCGATCTCGATGAGTCCCTCGGCGAACGATTCCGCCGGGCGCACATGCGCGTGGGCGACGACGTCGGCGGGAATCCGATCGATCGCCTGGGCGATCCAGGTCTGCGCCTGCGCGTGCAGATGCCGCTCGTACCCGGCATCCGGGGGCGTGATCACGCTGCGGTCCGACCGGGGCAGGATGATCGCCACGTCGAGCACGGCGTCGAGGGCCGCCGCCAGCCGCGCGGCGAACGCGACGGCGTCGCGTCCGGGCTTGGTCGCGGTGTACCCGACGACGACGTGCCCGCTCATGTGTGGATCTCGTCCAGGATCTGCTGCGCGGCCAGGCGCCCCATGCGGATGGCGCCGTCGACGTGCTGGTAGCCGGCGCCGGCCATGTCGCTGCAGGCGAAGTGGATCGGACCGACGGGCGTCCGCAGGTCGGCCCCGTACCGGTGCAGGCCGCCGAGGTCGAAGGATGCCGCGTACGCACCGCGGGTCCACTCCTCGCTGCCCCAGTCGCTCTCGTAGTAGACGACCGGATCCTTCGCCTCGGGTCCGTAGTAGTGACTGAGCGATTCGAGGATGCGCTCCTTGCGCTCCTCGGCGCTCAGACGGAACAGGTCATCGGCGGTGCGGTCGGAGACGAAGCCCACGAGCGTTCCGCGCTCGTCGCCGTGGTTCGTGTTGTCGTACGCCTCGTGCGAGAGCTCGTACGGGCTGAAGGCCGTGCCCGACAGGCCCTTCTCGCGCCAGAAGGGCGTCTCGTAGACGGCGTGCACCTTGATGACGAAGCCCATCGAGATGTGCTGGTGCATCTGGTGCTGAAGGCGCGGCAGCGGCGGCACGAACGAGATGCGGTTGTACAGCACCGGCGCGAGCGCGAGGATCGCGTGGCGGGCGCGGACGGTGACGCCGTCGGCGATGGCCACGACACCCTCCCCCTCGGTGTATTCGAGGGTGCGCACCGGCTGACCGAGGAAGACGTCGTCGCCCAGGCGCTCGGCCAGCAGCAGCGGCACCTGCTGCAGGCCGCCGACGACGCGCTTGTCCAGGATGAAGTCGGCGTCGACCAGGTTGGTGTAGCTACCGGCGGATGCCGCCATCAGCAGCGACTGCAGCAGCGAGAACGAATGGGTCGGCTTCGTGAGCATGGCCGATCCGGTGGGGAAGGCGAGGTTGCGGATGGCCTCGTCGTCGTCGGTCTGCTCGCGCAGCCAGGCGTCCACGAGACGGTGTCCCACTCCGCCGCCTGCGGATGGGCCCAACGGAAGGTCGGGGTCGATCT
>NZ_BADB01000198.1:0-1614 GCF_000333415.1 Microbacterium sp. B24
CGGCAGCGCGGACATGATCGGGCCGAGGAGCCCGAGGAGGCCGCCGAGGAGGGCCAGGAGCGGCCCGAGGCCCAGAAGGAAGCCGAAGGCGCCCTCGGTGCTGGCGTCGAAGCTGATCGACGACAGCCAGCCGGCGAGCCGCTCAGCGGCAGGATTCAGGCCCTCAGCGATGAGTGCGGACAGCGGCGCAACGGCCTTGCCGAACTGATCGAGGAGACTGATCAGCCCAGGGAAGAGAGTCTTGAGCGCCTCGAACGCGGGCTTTTCGAGATTCGCGCCGAGACGACCGAGGGCCGCGCCGACGTTGGAGAGCATGCCCGAGAAGGACTCACCCATGGCCTGTGCGGCCGGGCCGAGGTTCGCCTCAAGGGTGGCCTGGAAGGTCTCGAAGTCGATCTTGCCGTCGGAGACCATCTTCGAGACGTCGGCTGCGGTGACGCCGAGCTGCTTCGAGAGGAGCGAGAGGATCGGCACGCCTCGCTCGGCGAGCTGCTGTACGACCTCGCCGTTGAGCTTGCCGGTCGCGGCGACCTTGCCGAAGATGGTGGTCATCTCCCTGCTGTCGCTGCCGCGACACGGCTGGATCAACCTGCACTTCTCGTTGTTGCCGCGCTGGCGCGGCGCCGCCCCCGTGCAGCACGCGCTGATCGCCGGCGAGCGCACCACGGGCGCGAGCGTCTTCCAGCTGGTCGCCGCGCTCGACGCCGGAGACGTGTTCGGCGACGTTCGTTACGACGTGCCGCGCGGCGCGACGGCGGGCGACGTTCTCGCGGATCTCGCGGATGTCGGCGCCGAGCTGCTGGTGCGCGTGACCGACGAGATCGCGGCGGGGACGGCCCGGGCGGTGCCGCAGGTCGGCACGCCCACGCTCGCCCCGAAGCTGTCGATCGCCGACGGGGCGCTTGACCTCACCGAGAACGCAGAGATCGTGCTCGACCGCTTCCGCGGCACCACTCCCGAGCCCGGAGCTCACGTGGGCTTCGCCGGCGGCCGCCTCAAGATCCTCGCCGCCCATCGCGGGCCCGACACCGACCTGCCGCCGGGGACGCTGAGCCTCTCGGGACGCGACGTGCTGCTGACCGCGGGGAAGGGCACGACCGTCGTGCTGAAGACCGTGCAGCCGTCCGGCAAGGGGGCGATGGCAGCGGGCGACTGGTGGCGCGGGCTGCGCATCGACGATCCCCGTGTCGATCTGCCCAGCGAGCGGGCGACCTCATGAGCGCGTCACCGCGCTGGGTCGCGTACGACGTGCTGCGGGCGGTGGACGAGACCGACGCCTACGCCAACCTGCTGCTGCCGCGAGCGCTCGCGCGGGCGGGACTGACCGGGCCGGATGCCGGCTTGGCGACCGAGCTGACCTACGGGGATGGCGCCAAGACCGGTGCCGGTGCGGTGATCCGGAAGGACGTCCCGCCCGGAGCTCTCGCCTTGAGCGTTGCCCCCCAGCGCAACGTCGAGGGGTGGGTCGAGAACCACCGACCGGGAACGGCCGCGGCCGCGGCTGCCGCACGTTCCCGCACTGCACAGGAAGCGGACCATGGCGCGCAAGAAGCACACGGTTGACCTGGACGTCGAGCGCGGGATCGGACTCTAGAGGATCCCCGGGACCGAGCT
>NZ_BADB01000197.1:0-1206 GCF_000333415.1 Microbacterium sp. B24
CCCCGAACGGATGCCGCAGCGGCGCACATCGCGGGCCTCGCCGACGAGTATTCCGCCATGGGAGCTGCTCGTCGCCCTGCCGATCAACCTGTCGGGCGGCGAGACCGCCTCCACCGATGATGCGCGTGCGTTCGCGAGCGAGGTGCGCGCGGCATCCGGGGTGGAGGTGCGCCTCGTCGATGAACGCCTCAGCACGGTGAGCGCGCACGCGGCGCTGCGTGATGCCGGACGCTCCCAGCGTTCGTCTCGTAGGATTGTCGACCAAGTCGCCGCCGTCGTCCTGCTGCAGCAGGCGATCGACGTCGAGAAGAGCACCGGCGCCCCCGCCGGTGTCGCCGTGCCCGACCCGCAGGAGCCCGCCTGATGCCTGACACCCCGCCGAACGACGACGAGTTCGCGGACCTGTTCAGCAAGCTGCCGACCCCGCGCGAGCAGGCGCCGGCATCGGGCGAAGGGGCCCCCGTCCCGCCGTCGCGCCGCGCCGCGAGGGAGGCTGCCGCTGCCGCGAACGTCGCCCCCGAGACGACCCCGTCGAACACGAGCACACCGACCGCGACGCCGGTTTCCGCACGCGCGAGCAACGAAGCTGCCGAACCGCGCCCTGCGGCCGCGGCACCGGAGCCACTGGTCGCCCACGCTGCACCCGCGCATCAGCAGCTCGATGCGCTCTTCAGCGCGGAAGCGCACTCCGACCGCGGGCACGGCAACCGGCACGATCGCGATCGCCGGAAGAGCCGCATCGCGGGCTGGGTGATCTTCGGCGTGATCCTGGCGATCCTGGGTGGCATCGTGGGTGGCGGCTTCTATGTCTGGAACACCTACGAAGACAAGATTCGGGCCTTCATGGGCTGGGAAGAGCCCAAGGACTACGAGGACGGCATCGCCGAGGGTGACGCCACCGTGACGATCGTCACCGGAGACACCGGATCGACGATCTCGATGCGGCTGGACGACAGCCGCTGCTGCTGCCGATCGGTGAGATCGAGGTGGGCGACCTGCCCGGCCGCGTGCACCCCGGCGTCGGTTCGACCCGCCACGACCAGCTGCGGATCGCCGCCGAGCACGCGGGCCAGTGCTGTCTCGAGCGTGCCCTGAACGGTGCGTAGACCCGGTTGACGGGCCCACCCGCGGAAGTCCGTGCCGTCGTAGGCGAGATCGAGGCGCAGCCGCACCCCTCCAGCCTATCCGGGCGGCTGAGCCTCGCGC
>NZ_BADB01000196.1:0-4715 GCF_000333415.1 Microbacterium sp. B24
GAGCTCGGTCCCGGGGATCCTCTAGAGTCGGCCTCCAGCTGCTCGATGGCGCGGGCGATCGCGTTGCGCTTGCTCAGCCCGTCGAGCGGGCCCGAGTTCATCATGCGGCCGTCGCCCGTGAGCGCGACGCCGGTCTTCGCCGGGTCGATCTCGTCGATGCCGGGAGCGCCCGGATCGATCGGGACGCCCTCGGCATCCAGCTCGATCACGGGGATCGCGCCGGTGACCGGCGCCGTGGTGTCGACGACGACCTTGATGGGCAGGTCGAACGCGCGGGCGAAGTCGAGGTCGCGCTGATCGTGCGCGGGCACCGCCATGACGGCGCCGTGGCCGTACCCAGCGAGGACGTAGTCGGCGGCCCAGATCGGCAGCCGCTCCCCCGTCACCGGATTGATCGCGTAGCGCTCGAGGAAGACACCGGTCTTCGGGCGGTCGGCGGTCTGCCGGTCGATCTCGCTCGTCTTCTGCACGGTGTCGAGGTAGTCCTGGAAGCGCATGCGCGCCTCCGGGGATGCCGAGGACACGAGCTCGGCGGCGAGGTCGGAATCCGGCGCCACGACCATGAACGTCGCGCCGTAGAGCGTGTCAGGGCGCGTCGAGAACACCGTGATCTTCTCGGCGCGACCCTCGATCTCGAAGTCGATGTCGGCGCCCACGGAACGTCCGATCCAGTTGCGCTGCATCTGCAGCACCTTGTGCGGCCAGAATCCCTCGAGCTGGTTCAGGTCGTCGAGCAGGCGGTCGGCGTACTCGGTGATGCGGAAGAACCACTGGGTGAGCTTCTTCTTGACCACGACGGCGCCGCTGCGCTCCGACGTCCCGTCGGGCAGCACCTGCTCGTTGGCGAGCACGGTCTGGTCGACCGGGTCCCAGTTGACCAGCGCGTCCTTGCGGTACGCGAGCCCCTTCTCGTACAGCCGCTGGAAGAGCCACTGGTTCCAGCGGTAGTACTCGGGGTCGGAGGTGTGCAGCACGCGCGACCAGTCGAACGAGACGCCGTACTGCTGCATGCTGGAGCGCTGCTGTGCGATGTTGCCGTAGGTCCACCCGCGCGGCTCGACGCCGCGCTTGATCGCGGCGTTCTCGGCCGGCAGGCCGAAGCTGTCCCAGCCGATCGGGTTGAGAACGTTGTACCCGCGGTGACGCCAGAAGCGCGCGACGATGTCGGAGTAGAGGTAGTTCTCCGCGTGACCCATGTGCAGATCGCCCGACGGGTAGGGGAACATCGCCAGCACGTACTTCCGCGGGCGGGTGTCGTCCTCGCCACCGGCACGGAACGGGTCCTTCTCGGCCCAGATGCGCTGCCACTTCTCCTGCACGGCGTGCACGTCGTACGGTCCGTTCTCGGCGGCGGTGGCGATGTCTGTGGGGCTGCTCATGGGAAGGGGAAGACCAATCTGAAAGCTCGGGAACGCGCGAGAGGCGTGCTTCCAGGTTAGCGGACCCGCCTTACCATCCCGGCGGCAGATCCTCACCCAGCGCCGCGAGGGGGCCGCGGGCTTTGAGTCCCACCTCGGCGACCTCTTCGTCGGGATCGGAGAGCCAGGTGATGCCGCCGCCGGCGCCGACGTACGCTCTGTCCGGACGAAGCACGATGGACCTGATCGTCATCGCCAGGTCCGCGTGGCCGTCGGTGCCGACCCAGCCGAAGCATCCGGCATAGATGCCGCGGGCTCGCCCTTCCAGCCCCGAAAGGATCGTCATCGCTGACAGCTTCGGCGCTCCGGTCATGCTCCCGGCGGAAAAGCGGCGTCAGCAGCTGCCCGAGGGTGGCGTCCGGTCGGAGCCTGCCCGCTACCGTGCTGACCAGCTGGTGGACGGCCGCGTACGACTCGACCTCGAGCAGGCGTTCGGCGCGCACCGTTCCGGGCCGGCACACCCGCTGCAGGTCGTTGCGCATCAGGTCGACGATCATGACGTTCTCGGCCCGTTCCTTCACGCTGTCGACGAGCTCGCGACGCAGTGCGGCGTCCTCCTCGGCGTCGCGGCCGCGCGGCCGGGTGCCTTTGATCGGGCGCGTGCGCACCAGGCCGTCGGCGACGTCGAGAAAACGCTCCGGGCTCGCACTGAGCAGCGCTGTCGCGCCGCTGCGGATGATTCCGCCGTGGTGCGCGGGCAGCGCCTCGCGCAGCGTCAGATACGTCGAGGTGGGATCGAACGGTGCGGATGCCGCGACCGTGAACCGCGTCGTCAGGCAGAGCTGGTAGGCGTCGCCGGCGCGGATCGCGTCGCGGCACCGGGCGATGAGTGCGCGATATTCCTCGGGCGTCTGGCGTGCCGATGCCACCGGCGGCGGACGGTGTGCGGCGGAACCGCGGGGCGTCGCCGTCCGCGGCGCAGCCGTCGCGGCGCCGTCCACCGCGGAGGCGAGTGCTTCGCCGCGGTCGGCCGGCGCGGCGATCCACACCTCGTGGGCGGCGTGGTCAAAGACGACGAACCACTCGATTCGCAGCCACAGCTCCTGTGGTCCGTCGGCGGGGTCGGCTCGCCCGGGGGCGCCGGCAGCCGCCGCGGCGTCATCGAAGCCCGACCACCCCACCCACCCGCCCTGGAACGGACCGGGCACGACCGCCGCCGGGCGCACGTCCGGCACCAGCGCAACATCTCGGGGACCGACGCCGGGAGCGCCCGTTCCCAGCCAGCTGAATCCTGTCGTGGCGCCCGGTCCGGCATCCAGCCAGAACGCGTGCTCCTCGCCGCTGAGGATCGCCTCGAAGACGACGGCCGGGTCGACCCAGTCGTGCCGACGGGCGACGAGGCGCGTGGTCATCGCTCCAGGCTAGTCGGGACGCTCGGCGGCCGTCCGGCAATGTTCAGCATGCACACACCCTCACCCGCCATAGGCTGGAGAGGTGAACGAGTTCCTCTCATGGCTGCTCGATGCCGTGCAGAGTGTGGACCCCGTGCTGCGCACGGTTCTCGCGGGTATCGCCATCATGCTCGAGACCAGTGTTCTCGTCGGCCTGATCGTGCCCGGAGACACCGTCGTCATCGTCGCTTCCACCGCTGTCGGTTCGGTCGGCGAGGCCGTCGTGCTCATGGTCGTGGTCGTCGCGGGCGCTCTGATCGGCGAGAGCGTGGGATTCTGGCTCGGTCGATGGCTGGGCCCCCGCATCCGGTTTTCGCGGCTCGGACGTCGGATCGGCGAAGACAATTGGACGCGCGCCGAGCTCTATCTGCGACGGCGCGGTGGACCGGCGATCTTCCTCTCCCGCTTCCTGCCGGTTCTGCATTCGCTCGTGCCCTTGACAGTGGGGATGAGCGGGTTCTCCTATCGGCGCTTCCTCGCGTGGACGGCACCCGCCTGCACGGTGTGGGCGGCGGCTTACGTCAGCGTGGCGGCAGCGGCGGCGGGCACCTATCGCGAGATGGCCGACCGTCTGCATACGGCGGGGTACTTCTTCGTCGGCGCGATCGTCGTCTTCCTCTTTCTCGCCTACGTCGCCAAGCGCGTGATCGTGGCACGCGAAGCGCGTCACATGCGACCGGACGACGAGGCGACCGGCACGCAGCGCTCGGACGGCATGGGAGACTGAATCGATGGCCGCCGAACCCGCACCACGCCTGAAGGTGCTCTGGATCGCCCGACTGGAGTACCGGTTCCATGCGTGGCGAGAGCGTCGGGCGCGCGCCCGCGGCCTGCGCGCCAGTGTGTCGGCGTATCCCGGCTACGGCGGCGAGGATTGGGTGCGCGTCCTCGGCCGTGTGCTGATCGTCCCTCCCGTCCGCGTCCGTCGTCGGCGCGGCGACGACGGCGGTGTCCGTGGTTGGCGCAGCTTCGCGCCCGTTCCCGTCGGTTATGCGACCGTGACCGTGACCGTGGACGGAGTCACCCACGAGGTGATCGCCGACCGTGGCGGCGTCATCGACGCCGTGCTGCCGGCCCGGCTGCAGCCGGGGTGGCAGCCCCTGTCGATGACCGTCGAGGGCTCCGAACCGTTCTCGACGCGTGTGTTCGTCGTGGGCTCAAACGTTCGTTTCGGCATCGTCTCCGACGTCGATGACACGGTCATGGTGACGGCCCTGCCCCGGCCGCTCATCGCGGCCTGGAACTCCTTCGTCGTCAACGAGCACGCTCGCCAACCGGTGCCCGGCATGGCCGTGCTGCTCGAGCGTCTCGTGCGGGAGCATCCGGGCGCACCCATGATCTACCTCTCGACGGGCGCCTGGAACGTCGCGCCGACGCTGCAGCGTTTTCTCCGTCGTCATCTTTTCCCTCCCGGCGCCCTGCTGCTGACCGACTGGGGCCCCACGCACGACCGGTGGTTCCGCAGTGGCCGCGCCCACAAGGAGGAGAATCTCCGGCGCCTCGCGCGTGAGTTCCCCCACGTCAGATGGGTGCTCATCGGCGACGACGGGCAGCACGACGATGCTCTGTACACGGCGTTCACGGGCGCGCACCCCGAGCACGTCACGGCCGTCGCGATCCGACGGCTGTCGCCGGCAGAGGCGGTGCTCGCCGGAGGACGTACGGCCGTGGACGATCACACGGCCGCGACGGTCCCGTGGGTAGCCGGTGACGACGGAGCCGCCCTTCTCGATCGTCTCGCCGAGATCGGTGTCGTGGGCGGCCCGGCCGACGGCGTCGGAGGCCCCGCGTAGGCTGACCGTATGTGCGGTCGATTCGTCGTGGGCAGTTCCGGCTCCGAGCTCGTCGGTGTGCTGCGAGTGGATGTCGTCGGACTCTAGAGGATCCCCGGGACCGAGCTCGAATC
>NZ_BADB01000195.1:0-4972 GCF_000333415.1 Microbacterium sp. B24
TCGGACCCGGGGATCCTCTAGAGTCCGTCTCGGTAGGCGCCTATCGCCTCACCATTCGCATCGGTCGCTTGCCGGAGCCGCGGCGGTGGTTCGCATGAGCATCGTCAGCCTCGCCGCATCCGCCGTCGTCCTCGGTGTCGCGCTGGGAGCGGGGCTCGTGCTGGCCATCGGCCGGCTTCCGCGGTGGGCGGCGCCCTCGCTGTCGCGTCGCGTCGCGCCCTACCTGCGCGACATCGCCGATCCGCGGGGCATCACTCCACTCGCGGCGCCGGCGGTCACCTCGTCGTGGCGGCTCGTGCGAGACCGGGTCGCCGCATCCTGGGTCGGACTCGGCGGTGGAGGGAGCGCCGCGCGTCGCCTGCGCCAGGCCGGGTGGCGTCAGGACGTCGTGGCCTTCCGCGCCCTGCAGCTCGGGTGGGCCGTAGGGGGCCTCGGCGCGGGGGGCCTTCTCGTCGTCGCCTTGACTCTCCTCGGGCGCGCAGCGCCGACCCTCGCTCTTCTGCCGCCGCTGTTCGCCGCGGCCGGAGTTCTCGGGTGCGACTACCGACTGACGAGAGCGGCGCGTCAGCGAATCGCGCGGGTGGAGGAGGAGCTTCCGACCGTGCTGGAGTTCCTCTCGCTGTGCCTGGCTGCCGGTGAAGGGTTGCGCGATGCGCTACGTCGCGTGGGCGAGGTCGGCTCCGGCGTGCTGACCGGTGAGCTCCGCGCGGCAGTCCTGGCGAGCGGCACCGGATCGAGCCTGCCGGACGCGCTGCTCTCAGTGTCGAAGAGCCTCGACGTGCCGGCACTCGCGCGAGCAATCGAGCACCTCGTGGCGGCGATGGACCGTGGAGCGCCTCTCGCGCATGTTCTGCAGGAGCAGGCCGTCGATGCTCGAGAGGACGCCAAGCGGGGGCTGCTGGAGCTGGCCGGACGCAAGGAGATCTTGATGCTTCTGCCGCTCGTGTTCTTGATTCTGCCCCTGTCGGTTCTCTTCGCGATCTTCCCCGGCATCGTCATGCTGCGCCTCGGCGTCGGCTGACCGGCTGAGTCGGGCCGGTCGTCGCGGCGCAGCCCGATGCTTCGTGTCTCGTTCGCACTGCTGTGGATAACTCCCGCGTGCGAAATCTCATCCGAGCAGACTCGACGCATGGACAGTTCACACCGATCCGCACTGCGCGAGTTCGTCGACGATGAGACGGGTGACGTTCCGGTCTGGGCTGAAAGTCAAACCACATAAGACTTCCGAGCTCCTAGATGCTCAAAGGGATGGGTACCCCTGAGGCTCAACGAACCTAGAGTTGTGGGGCTCGGACTCATCGAGCCATAGGGCGTCGTTCGTGTCTCTGAAGGTCTTCCTGTAGCCCGCGGCGCGTAGCAGTGCTGCGCCCGTGATGCCGTCCAGCTTGAACACAAAGTCAAAGTGGCTGCGCCACCACGGGTTCTCACTCTTCACCATCTGCAGCAGCTCTTTCGGAATCTCAGCTGGGGCGCCCTCGTCACGCCAGTCTTCTGCCATCTGCTGGTACTTCAGGTACCTGATCTGGGAAACGGTGCGCCCCGTGGTCATCACAAACCCGATGACGCTCTGAAGCGAGAAGCCCGCGTTGACTACTTCCCATGCTGACGCGAGAGGCTCATGCCAACGTCCATCACCGCCATAACCGCCGGGGTCGAATTCCCATTCGGTACCACGCGTGAAGTCATCGAACTGCGCGACGGTGAAGTCGATTGGTATCCGTACCAGGTCTTGCCGTGGTCGTTCGCTCCACGGGGACGTCATGCGTATGAGCAGGTAGGTGTCTTCGGTCACCTCCCAGCCTTTCGCACGGAAGTAGGCCTCGATGAATCTGTCCTCCCCCTCCGCCACGAGTGTGTACTCTCCGCCCAGGCGTTCAACCCGCCGGATCGGTATCTCAAAGAGGGTCACTGCGCCAGCCCCGGGTATCGCTGACCTTGGTAAGGCTCAGTCTCGTCGGTCCATACTGAGTCTCCCGGGACCTCACGAGTCTTCCGGTACCCTGCGGCCCGCAAGAGTTCCGTGCCGCTCGCGTAGTCCAGGCCGAACGCGAAATCGAAGTGTTCACGCGACCAAGGGTTCTGCTCCTTGACACGTTGCCGCAGAGGCATCGGAATCGGCTGTGGCTTTCCATCATCGAGCCAGTCGCGTGCCAACTTCTGGTGCGTCCGATACCTAAGCTGGCGAAACTGTTTGCCCTGACTTCGCATCAGGGAGTAGGCCTCACGAATCGTGAGCCCATAACCGATGAACTCCACGGCGCTCATGAGTGGCTCGAACCAGAATTCACCGGCCCCGAGACCGGGGATTATGAGAGCATGCTCTTCGGCTGCGGTGATCTGCGCATACTCGCCAACCGTGAAGTCATCCGGGATGACAATTAGGTCATCCACGCCCCAACTCCCATCGTCCGAGGCGACTAGGTACAGGCCTTTGAGTTCTTGCTGAATCGCATCTCGCAGAGCGCCCCGGGCGACATCCCCGAAGAGGGCGTCTTCGGACGCCTCAACGGTCGTCCTGAAGTCGGGCCGTGGCCCTTCGTACGTGAAGGCGATGTGGATGCTGATCTGAGCCATGCTCGCAGGGTAGCGGGCGTAACGTTGCCGTGGGTAGTCTCCGTTATGTAGATCGGTCAGCAGAGGGCAACGAAGCGTGCCTATTAATCTCCGAAGTAGTCCTTCATCATGCTCACCTGATCCTTGGCGTCGGTCACTTGTTGGTGAACGGCGATCGGAAGATCATCGCCCCGAGACTCTGCACCTGCCAACGCGATAAGCAGCTGCACGAGTTCGCGTGCGAGCCAAAGCGGATTCGAGTCCAAATGGTTGACGCTGATGTACGCGCCTAGGTTGTTGAGCGCGGTGATTGCCGTGATCATGTTCTCACGAGTTTCAGCGTCGTGGATGAGTTCCACTGCTTCTCGCGCGGTGGCGTCATATCTCGTATTCCAGCGATGGGCGATTGCGTCGCTGCTTGCAGTTGACGGTAGCGCTGACAAGTCACTAAGCAGCTTCGTGAACGCGCTCATGGCTGTGAGGGCGTTTCGCTTTGCTTCCGTCTGATGCTGGGACAGCTGAAGCTTACGCTCCTTTTCCCCCTGACGTGCGCGTTCGTCTGCATCGTCTTTTCGCTTGGCGTCGAGCCGCTTGGTTTCGAGTCGGGCATCGAGAATGCTCTTCCCCCATGTGCCGCCCGCGGTCACCACACCCGTCGCAAGGATCGTAAACACCGTCGACCAGTACATGGCCTCAGTATGGCGCAACCGAGAAAAAGACCCCCAGCCGAAGCCGGGGGTCCTGCGGGTGAGGCGTGTCAGACGACGGTTGCTTCTCCCTCGGATGTGGCATCAGCGATGTCGATCCTCGCGATGCTGCTCCACGGCCAGAACAACAACCTGTTCCAAGCGACTGCGACGATTCCAACCTCGTCCCAGTCACGGATCGTTGCGTGAGCAACGGTTCCGCTGCTGAGGTGGACGGTTGCTTCTTGGCCGTACGCGACGTACTGTCCGAATTTCGCTGCATTTCCTTTCTGTTACCGAGCCGCCTCGTAGGCGTCAAGGATGGTCTGCGCCACCCGGCCACGGTCAGAGACAGTGTGGCCGTTGGCACGTGCCCACGTGCGCACCGCGTCCAGGTCGTGCTTCTTCGATGCAGAAGAGGACCGGCGGGCAGGGGCGAGGCTGGAGGAGCGGACTCGACGCGACTTGTCGATGTACGCAGCGAGGAAGTCATCCAGCTTCTTGGCGTTGCGCTTCGAGAGATCAATCTCGTAAGCCTGACCGCCGTAGCTGAACTGGATGCTCACCGCTTCGTCCTCGGGAATTTCTTCTCCGGTGAGGTCATCGGTCACAATGTACGATCTGATTTCTTTGCGGGCCATGATGGCGAGCATAGATCATCTTTTAAGGTCGCGCCAAGGTGAGAGTGATCATCCATCGACTCGGTGTGATTTCGTGCTGAATACCTGCAATCAGGGCATCGTTCTCTAGCCCTCGGTAGATCACGATGATTCTCTGGCCCAGTTCGATCTTTCGGGCGGATTCAATGTCTTGCTGTGCATTCCATACGAGCTTGGTCACGAGGAGGTCGGGTGTCTGCCTGTTGTGTGTGAGCTTGTCGATCAATTCCAGATAACTCTTCCCCCGATCAGTGCTCTCCCAGTCGTCACCCTCAAGGAACGGCATAGCAATGTTGGTCGTGATGGACGCGGGACGCTCCCCGCACTGATCGATGGAGGCTTCGTTGGTCCACTCGTAGTCCGTGGAGCTTTCGGACCATGACCACTCGCCTTCACCCTTAGCCGTCTTCCGTATTGATCCCGATAGATCGCTAGGCACCGAGGGGGTGAAGACCTTGTTCGCAATCGTTGGCTTGTTCAGAATCATGCGGGTGTCGTGCGCGGCCTTTACGTCCGTGTACTTGAATCGGCCTGACTTTCGTGCCGTTCTTCAAGCAAGGGTCCAGCAGGTCGGCCGATATGTTTCAAGAATGACCAGTAACGGTGCGCCAACCCAATCCACATTGAGCAAGTCCTTGCCTCGCAAACTATGCAATCGAGTCGCGCGTGACGTCGCGATCATCGCTGGCGCAGTTGTTCTGGTAGCCGCAGTTGTGGTGTTGGCGGTGCTTTGTTGGGGGATTGGCGGTGTGATTGGCATCACGGTGGCTACCGTTGTCGTGGGTGCAGTCAAGGAAATCTGTGCAGTGCTTAAGCTTCGCTACGCGCAGGCAGTCGAGAGTCTTCAGACACTTGTTGAGCTGGAAAAGAAGGTCGGTCGGTTGGAGGGAGCGCTCAAGCGGTTGGGGCTGGGCGCGGGGCAGCGTGATACTGACGAGGTCTCTCAATCCAAGGCGGACGAAGCCGAGCGCATGAAGAAGGAGGCGGCTGAGCTCATCGCAGTCTTCGACCGTCGTGGTGCGCTGCTGCCGAGTGGTCGTCCGCCGCGGGCCTCATTGTCTGGGTGCTGGGGAT
>NZ_BADB01000194.1:0-841 GCF_000333415.1 Microbacterium sp. B24
CTTCGAGACCGCGCCCCGCGGTCACGGCGAGCTGGGCGGAGTTGCGTCCGGCGAGCCATCCCGGACCCAGGATGCCGGCGGCATCCACGAGCTGCGCGCGCAGCTGCGCCTGCACGCGCGCGGCGGCGCGCGCCGAGAGGGCTTCGCGCGCCCAGAGCAGCAGCGCACGGGCGACGATGACGGCGGCCAGCGCGGTCAGCAGTGCGGTCAGCTCGGCCCACGGCATCCCGTCGATCGCGCGCGTGATCGCGTGCGTCAGCAGCCACGCGAACGCGACGACGACCGCGGTCTGCAGCACGCCGATCACCGCGATCGCGGCGAAGAACGCCCGCGATGCCGACGCGTAGCGCACCAGTCGCGGGTCGACGGGCCGCACGCGTGTGTCTGCCATCCTTCGATCCTGCCTCATCCTTCATCCCCCGCGAGCCGCCATCACACGGCCGAGCCGCCACGTTCCGGCCGGCCGAAGCATGTCGGCTCGAATAGAACGTGGCGGCTCGGCGGTGAGTGTCAGTGGGCTGCGGTCAGCTCCGCCTTCTCGATCGTCGTGCGGGTGATCCGCTTGCGGAAGATCCAGTACGTCCACGCCTGGTAGGCGAGCACGAGCGGCAGGAAGATGAGCGCGGCCCACGACATGATCTGCAGCGTCATCGGCGTGCTGGACGCATTCGAGATGGTCAGGCTGAAGGCGTCATCGGTCGTCGACGGCATGACGTAGGGGAACAGTGCGAGCCACAGCGTCAGCACGGCGAACACGATCGTGACCGCTCCGGCCGCGAAGGCCTTGCCGTCCCCGTCGGCCATGTTGAACCACACCGACAGGAGCAGCGCGACGGCCGCG
>NZ_BADB01000193.1:0-1245 GCF_000333415.1 Microbacterium sp. B24
GATTCGAGCTCGGTCCCGGGGATCCTCTAGAGTCGAGCGACTCGTTCGGGCTGTGCGCCCGCGCATGCGGATCCTCGACGCCGGTCACCAGGATCTGCGCCCCCGGGAACTCGCGCACGAGATCCGCGATGAACGGGATCGATCCTCCGACGCCGATGTCGACCGGTTCGACGCCGTATCCCTCGCGCAGCGCGTCGCGCGCCGACGTCACCGCGGCCCCGGTGTTGTCGACCAGGAACGCATCGCCGCAGTCGACATCGCGGAAAGTCAGCTCCGCGCCGAACGGGGCGTGTGCGCGAAGGTGGGCCTCCAGCGCGGCGTAGGCCTCGCGGGCGGGCTGGCCGGGGGCCACCCGCATGCTGATCACGACGGAGACCTCGGGAGAGAGCGTGTTCGAGGCGTTCTTCACGCTTGGCGCATCGATGCCGGTGACGGTGATGGAGGGCTTGTTCCAGATGCGGCTGAGGATCGAGCCGCGTCCGATCGGGCTCACACCCTCGGGGAGCCCGGCCTCATCACGCAGGGTCTCCTCGGAGTAGTCGGGAGTCGATGCCTCGCGCTCGGTGAGCCCGGCGACGCAGACCGCACCATCGTCGTCCCACATCGTGGCGAGCAGCTTCACGGTCGCCAGCATCGCATCGGGCACGGCACCGCCGAACATGCCGGAGTGGGAGGCGTGCTCCAGTGTGCGCACGGTCATCGTGAAGCGTGCGTTGCCACGCAGCGACACCGTGAGGGCCGGAGTTGTCGCATCCCAGTTGCCGGAATCGGCGACGACGATGACGTCCGCGCGCAGCGCGTCGGCGTTGTCGCTGAGAAACTGCGCGAAGGATGCCGAGCCGGCTTCCTCTTCACCCTCGATGAAGAGGTTCACACCGAGGTCGACGTCGCCGCCGCACGCGTGGACGAGAGCGCGGAGGGCGCCGATGTGCGCCATGATCCCGGCCTTGTCGTCGGCGGCTCCGCGTCCGTAGAGGCGTCCACCGCGCACCGTCGGCTCGAAGGGCGGCGTCTCCCAGAGCGACTCGTCACCGACGGGCTGAACGTCGTGGTGGGCGTACAGCAGAATCGTCGGACGCCCGTTGCGCGCTGCGCGCGTGGCGAGCACCGCGGGCATCCCCTCCGCTCCCGTCTCGGGCACGATCGCGGTCTTCACCTCGACGCGCTCGAAGATGCCGAGCTGCTCGAGAAGCTCAGCCACCGTATCGGCGCTGCGTGCGACCTCGGCCCGATCGAAGCCGGGGA
>NZ_BADB01000192.1:0-31382 GCF_000333415.1 Microbacterium sp. B24
GCTCCGTGCGGACGTGATCAGCTGCGGCGCCCCGGCAACGCCCTGCACCGCCGCGAGCGCGTCGAAGACGGGGTCGATCTTCGCCCCGGGCACGCCGAACACCCACCGCACGCCGTGCGCCATGAGCACGTCGACGACGCGGTCGGCAGCGCGACGTCCCGTGGGCGGCGTCGCCACGTGCGTGTCGGAGGGCAACGGAGATGCGGTGGCGACGGCGGCGATACTCATGACTCCATGCTCCGTCGCCCAAGGACGGCGAGGAAGACGGCGTCGGCGATGCAAATCATCTGATTCGCAGATGATTTCCGTCGCGTCGGGGAGCGCGGCATGATCGAGGCATGGATGTGCGCCACCTCTCCGTCTTCGTCGCCGTCGCGCGGGAGATGAGCTTCACCCGTGCGGCCGACAGCCTGCTGCTCGCGCAGTCGGCGGTGTCGACCACCGTGCGCGAGTTGGAACGTGAACTGGGTGTCGAGCTGTTCGACCGTTCTCATCGGCAGATCCGACTCACCGGTGCCGGGGAGGAGTTGCGGACGCGCGCTCAGGCGGTGCTCGAGCAGATGCGCGAGATCGGCGAGGCGGTCGCCTCCGCGGCGACCGAGCTGCGAGGAGCCGTCACGATGGGGCTCATGACGGGCGTCGATCTTGTCGACGTGCCGGGACTGCTGGGCCGCTACCACGAGCAGCATCCGGCCGTCTCGGTGCAGCTGCGGGCGACGGGGCTGGGATCGTCGGGCCTGGTCGCGCAGCTCGAACGCGGCGAGATCGACCTGGCGCTGCTCGCGGTCGTCGACGCGCTTCCGGCGAGCCTGCGGGGCGAGGTCGTCGCCGCATCGCCGTACGTGCTCGTCGTGCCCGGCACGCATCCCCTCGCGGATGCCGAGGGGGTGACGCTCGCGATGCTCGAGGGGGAGAGCTTCGTGGATCTGCCGCCGGGTTACGGGTCGCGGCGCATCGTCGATGATGCCTTCGCCCACGCCGGAGTGTCGCGCCGTGTGCTCATCGAGGTCGCCGATCTTTCCACGGCCGCCGCGTACGTCCCGCAGGGACTGGGCCTGGCGATCGTGCCGCGCTTCGCGGCGCCGGCGGCCTCGTCGGGCTCGGGGCGTCCGTTCGCCGACCCCGCCCCGCGGATGCCGGTGCGCATCGTCCCGCTCGACGACGCCGTTCCGGCGTTCGAGGTGTCGCTCGCGTGGTCGCGCCGTCGCCCCCTGACCGCCGCCGCGCAGGGCCTCGTCGACCTCTTGCGCACAGAGCTGCTGCCGTAGCCCCCCAACGACCGGGGGGGTGAGCGGGACGGAACAGGACTCGACGATCGTCCAACCCCGTGACGCGGACAAGCGGCGTAGCGTCGAACCCATGGCGAACGTTGCAGACTTCTTCATCGACACCCTCAAGCGCGCCGGCGTCACCCGCATCTGGGGTCTTCCCGGCGACTCGCTCAACGCCTTCACCGATGCGCTGCGACGCGACGGCGGCGACGACGCGATCCGCTGGATGCACATGCGGCACGAGGAGGCCGCCGCCTTCGCCGCCGGCGCCGAGTCGGAGCTGACGGGCGAGCTCGCCGTCGTCGCGGGCTCGTGCGGCCCCGGCAATCTGCACTTCATCAACGGCCTGTTCGACGCCAACCGCAACCGCGTGCCGCTGCTGGCGATCGCCTCGCACATCCCGTCGGCCGAGATCGGCAGCACCTACTTCCAGGAGACGCACCCCCAGGAGCTCTTCCGCGAGTGCAGCGTCTACACCGAGCTGGTGAGCGATCCGGCCCAGCTGCCGTGGGTGCTGGAGATCGCCATGCGCACCGCGGTCGAGAAGCGCGGCGTCGCGGTCGTCGTCGTGCCCGGCGACGTGTTCTTCGCCGACGCGCCCGACCGGCGGCCGACGGCCCCGATCCGGGCGGCCGGCTCGACGGTGCTGCCGTCGGCATCCGCTCTGGCCGCCGCCGCGACCGCGCTCAACGACGCCAAGAAGGTGACGATCCTCGCCGGGGCGGGCGTCGCGGGCGCGCATGATGAGGTGCTCGCCCTCGCCGAGACGCTGCAGGCGCCGATCGTCCACGCCCTGCGCGGCAAGGAGCACATCGAGTGGGACAACCCCTACGACGTGGGCATGACGGGGCTGCTGGGCTTCTCGTCGGGGTACAAGGCGATGGAGTCGTGCGACACCCTGCTCATGCTCGGCACCGACTTTCCCTACCGTCAGTTCTTCCCCTCGAAGGCGACGGTGATCCAGGTCGACATCCGCGGCGAGCAGCTGGGGCGGCGCACGCCCATCGACGTGGGATTGGTCGGCGGTGTGAAAGAGACCGCGAACGCGCTGCTGCCGCTGCTGCAGGGCGACCGCTCGTCGAAGCATCTGGACGACAGCGTCACCCACTACCGCACGACGCGCGAGCGGCTCGACGACCTGGCCGTCGACGACGGCAAGGCTCCGGTGCGGCCGGAGTACGTCGCGCGCGTGCTGGATGAGCTCGCCGACGCGGATGCCGTGTTCACCGCCGACGTCGGAAGCCCCGTGATCTGGGCCGCCCGCTATCTGCACATGAACGGGACGCGGCGGCTGATCGGCTCGTTCGCGCACGGATCGATGGCCAACGCGATGCCGCAGGCGCTCGGGGTGCAGGGCGTCGACCGCTCGCGCCAGGTGATCGCGCTCGCCGGCGACGGCGGGCTGGCGATGCTCCTCGGCGATCTGCTGTCGATCCGCCAGAACGACCTGCCGGTGAAGATCGTCGTGTTCAACAACTCGTCGCTCAACTTCGTCGAGCTCGAGATGAAGGCGGCGGGCATCGTCAACTTCGGCACGGGGCTCGACAATCCGAGCTTCGCGGCGATCGCCGAGGCGATGGGCATCACCGGCATCCGGGTGGAGAAGGGCAGCGAGCTGCGCGGAGCGATCGCGCAGGCGCTCGCGACCGACGGGCCGGTGCTGGTCGACGTCGTCACGGCGCGTCAGGAGCTGGCGATGCCGCCGTCGATCACGCTCGCCCAGGCGAAGGGGTTCTCACTCTGGGCGCTGCGCACCGTGCTGTCGGGGCGCGGCGACGAGCTGATCGACCTCGCCGACACGAACGTGTGGCGGCGCCTGTTCCACTGACGCCGCCTGCTCGGGCGCCCGTCGGGCCAGGCGGTGGCGGCGCTCGATCGCCTGGCCGGCGTAGCTCGCGCCGACGATGAGTGCTGCCCCGGCGACGCCGACGGGGCCGATCGCCTCGCCGCCGACCGCGACGCCGACAACGACCGCCCAGACGGGTTCGGTGCCCATGAGGATGCTCGCGCGCGCGGCCGACGTGCGCCGCACCGCCCAGAGCTGCACGGCGAAGGCGAACACCGAGCAGAGCAGTCCGAGAAACAGCACGTCGGCGAGGGCCGCGGCATCCAATCGCGCGACCGCGACCGGCAGGGAAGGCCCCGCGATCGCGCTGAACACGACGCTGCCGACCACCAGCTGCACGACGACCACGCCGAGCGAGCTGTCGCGCCGCCCGCGGGTCAGATGTCCGCTGGCGGTGACGTGCACCGCGCGCACGACCGCGGCGGCGATGACGAGCACGTCGCCGGCGGTCGGCAGGTGGATGCCGTCGCCCGAGACCAGCAGCGCGACGCCGACGACGGCAGCGACCGCAGCGATGAAGTACGAGCGCGGCAGCCACACGCGTGACGCGATGCCCTCCAGCGCCGGGGTCATGACGAGGGCGAGGCTGATGAGCAGTCCCGCGTTGGTCGCGGAGGTGAGGCTCACGCCCCAGGTCTCCAGCCCGATGACCGCCGCCTGCGTGCCGCCCAGGGCCACGGCGATGACGAGGCCGCGCCCGCGGGGGAGGCGCTGCCGGGTGAGGGCGCACAGCATGCCGGCGCCGGCGGTGGCGACAAGGAACCGCAGCGCGTTGGCCGAGGCGACACCCGTGAGGGCGATGAGATCCTTCGCGACGAGGAAGCTCGCCCCCCAGACGGCGGCGACCGCGAGGAGGGCGAGGTCGACGAGCAGGTCGGAGCGGCGGGTCATGCGCCCAGCGTGACAGCCACGGTCGTGAAGAGCATCGGGCAATGTCTTCATCGATGTGTTAGAGATTGCTTATGGATCCGATGCGCCTGCGGCTGCTGCGCGAGCTGGATGATCGCGGCAGCGTCTCGGCGGTCGCGGCGGCGCTGCACGTGAGCGCATCGGCGGTGTCTCAGCAGCTGGCGATCCTGCAGGCGGACGTTCCCGTGCCGCTCACCGTGAAGCAGGGTCGTCGGCTGGTGCTGACCGATGCCGGGCGCGCGCTCGCGGCGGCCGGCGCTCGCGTCGACGAGGCGCTCGTGCTCGCCCGAGAGAGCGTCGGAGCGTTCCTCGCCCACGATGCCGCGCCGGTGCGCGTGTCGGCGTTCCACAGTGCAGGCGTCGCGCTGTTCGGCCCCCTGTTGGCCGCGCTCGACGGTGTACCCGTCGCGCTGACCGACGAGGACGTTGCGCGCGAGGAGTTTCCCGGACTCGTGGCCGCGCACGACCTCGTCATCGCGCACCGGCTGGCCCACGACCCGGACTGGCCGCGAGAGCGGATGGTGGTCACGCCGCTGTTCGTCGAACCGCTGGACGTCGCGCTGCCGGCGGCGCACCCCCTGGCATCCGCCGATCGGATCGATCCCGCGGCCCTCCGCGGACAGACGTGGATCTCGACGCACGAGGGCTTTCCACTCACCGGCGTGCTGCAGGCGATCGCCGCGCTGAGCGGAGAGCCGCCGGTCATCGCCCACCGGGTGAACGAGTTCTTCGTCGCCGCGCAGATCGTCCGCGCCGGGGCGGCGATCGCCGTCATGCCGCGGTTCACGGGGCGCGCCCTGGCGACCGACGGCATGGTGCTGCGACCGCTGGCTGGGGTCACCCTCAACCGTCACGTGGACGTGCTGGCCCGCCCCGATGCGCTGGCGCGCGCGGCCGTGCGCCGTGTGCGGGCTGCGCTGGTGGATGTCGCCGCCGACCTCGCGCGGTGACGACCGCCGGGGCATGCTGGTGGCATGGAGTTCTCCGGCTGGCACGTCCTGATCTTGATCGTGGTGCTTGCGGGCATCGCGCTGTTCGTCGGGGCGGTGGTCAGCATCGCGTCGTCGGCGGCGACGAGCCTGGAGAAGACGCTCTGGATTCTCGTGACGCTGATGTTCCCGCTGATGGGGCCCATCGTCTGGTTCGCCGTCGGGCGGCGTTCGATCGTGGTGAATCCGGCAGATCGCCGCTGACGCAGCCGACGGTCAGCCGGCGAGCGCGAGACCGCAGGCCTCGATCGTCCACCCGATGAACGCCTGATAGTTCGGGTCGCTGCCGACCGCCTGCATCGCCTGCGTGTTGGTGAAGGTCTCGACCGGCACGTCGGCGATCTGCGTCTGCGGAGCAAGCCCCTCGAGCACGCCGATGAGCTCATCGGTCGACGCGGCGAACACCTCGGCGCCCGCGGCGACCTCGGCGGGCACGCCGGTCATCGGAACCAACGCGCGGATCACCGCCGACTGGCGACGCGTCGCGGCGAGGTCGTCGGCGACGGTGCCCTGCTTCGCCTGCGCCGCGGCTCCGTTGGCGTCGCAGAGCTCGCGGTAGTCGGTGCTCGCGGTTGACGGTGCAGATGTCGAGGACGTCGGCGTCGGGGTGGGCTCCGCTGAGGCGGCGGGGGTCGTGCCCGCGGCATCCTGCGTGCCGTTGGAATTCCAGACGACGGCCAACCCCACGATCACGCAGACGGCGACGATGATCGCCGCGATCGCGATGCCGGGCACGAGGAAGCGCGGTCGCGGCGCGGGGGGTGTGGAGGCGTGCATGGGTTCCTCTTCCTCGATCGTCTGTCGCCGGGCGATGCCTGCCAGCCTATAAACACGCCCGGAGTCGTGGGGGCGGCGAGCGTCGGGCGACCCCCGGGTGACCCTGGGCTGAGAGCGCTCCCGTAGGCTGGAGTCGACCTTTTCCCTCCTGTTGAGAACGACTGCGTTCCCGTGCCACTTCGTCGCGATATCCAGGGCCTGCGCGCGCTCGCCGTGCTGGCCGTGATCGGCGCGCACGCTGCCGGCTGGCCGCGGGGAGGCTTTGCCGGTGTCGACGTGTTCTTCGTCATCTCGGGGTTCGTGATCACCGGAATGCTGCGCGAGCAGCAGGAGGCGGGACGCATCCGCCTGTCGCGGTTCTACGCGCGGCGTGCTCGTCGGCTGTTGCCGGCGGCGCTCGTCACGGTCGGTGCCGCGGTCGGGGCCGCGTTCGCTCTGTTCGGTCGGGCGCGGGCGGAGCAGGTGATGTGGGACGGTGTCTCGGCGCTGCTGCTGGTGTCGAACTGGAGGTTCACGCAGCAGGGCACCGACTACTTCCATGCCGGCGACGCGGTCTCACCGCTGCAGAACTTCTGGTCGCTGTCGGTGGAGGAGCAGTTCTATCTCGTCTGGCCGGGGCTGCTGATCGTGTCGCTGCTGTTCGTTCCCGCCGTGGCGCGTCGCGGTCGGGCGGCGGCCGCGGTCGCCGCCGGGTGGGCGGTCGTCGTGATCGCGGCATCCTTCGGCTGGGCGCTGCTGCAGGGGTCGTCGGCGCCGACGGCGGCCTACTTTTCGACGGCGACGCGCGCATGGGAGTTCGCGCTGGGCGCGCTGCTCGCGGCAGGCGTGCCGCTGCTGCGTCGGCTTCCGGCGGCGCTCGGGGCGCTGCTCGCGTGGATCGGGGTCGCGGGCGTTGTCGCCGCGCTGGTGCTCATCGACCCGGCTGCGGTGGGCTTTCCGGGGCCGTGGGCGGCGGCGCCGACGCTGGCGACCGCGCTCGCGCTGGCCGGTGGTGTGACCGCGCCACCGCGGGCACTGTTCCTGAGGACGAACCCGGTCGCGGTGGTCGTGGGCAACGCGTCGTACTCGCTGTATCTGTGGCACTTCCCGGTGGTCGTGTTCGCCGCCGCGCTGCTGCCCGCGTCGCCGTGGTCGCTGCCGCTGATCCTCGCGATCATCGCCGTCGTCGGGTTCGCGTCGTACGCGATCATCGAGCAGCCGCTGCGCTACGCGCCGTCTTGGGTGGGCGGGTGCCGGCGATTGCGGCCGATCCCGAGGAGCCGGCGGTCGAGGCATCGGATGCCGCGGAGCCCACACCCCCCGCGGTCGCGCCTGCGGTGCCGGTCGTGCGGACGCCCGAGATCGCGACGCGGCGTCCCGCGGGGTGGCAGCCGGGCACGCGCTACTTCCCGGGCAGTCCGCGGACGGCGGCCCAGAGTGCGGCGGCGGAGCCGGTCGAGGTGGTAGCGGCATCCGTTCCGGAGGTCGTGCCCGTTGAGCCTGTGAGCGCTGCACCGGTGGTGGAGGCGCCGCGGGTGCCGTCGGTCGCGAGGGCGGACAGCGCGGCTGGGGCGATCGCGGCTCCGATGGCCGCATGGCGGGAGCGCTTTCGCACCCAGGTCGCGTTGGCTGCTGCCGGTCTCGTCGCCGCCGCGTTGCTGGTCGTGCTCGTCGTGCAGGTGCAGCAGCCGCGTCCCTTGCCGCCGACGGCCGGGGGAACGGGCCAGGCGGCGCCCGCGATCGAAGATCCCACGGCGGCGCTGCAGGCCGATCTCGCGGCGGCGGTGTCGGCGACCGCGTGGCCCGATCTGCATCCGTCGATCGATGAGGTGATGGCGCAGTCGTCGGGAGCCAATCCCGCGCACGACTGCTTCGCGCCGACGCCGCAGCCGGATGCCGCCGCGTGCACGTGGGGGAGCGGCGATGCTCCGCGGCACCTGTACCTCGTGGGTGACTCGACAGCGATGGCGTATGCGCCGGCGCTGAAGGCGCTCGCCGAGCAGAGCGGGGGAGCGATCCGCGTCACGACGGTCGGGCTCTATGGATGTCGGTTCACCGACGTGCTGGTGCAGAACGACGACCCCGCGGTGATGCAGGCGTGCACGCAGCGCAAGAACGACGTCGCCGCGATGATCGCCGCCGACCACCCCGAGCAGGTGCTGGTCTCGAACGCGTACACGCTCGGGCGCACGGCGGACGGGCGCGACCTGAGCGCGGTAGATCTGATCGCCGCAGAGGCAGCAGAGATGGCGCGGTACGGGATGCCGGGCCGCATCGTCTACCTCGAGGCGCCGCCGGAGGGCGCGCCGCTCGGCAACTGCTACACGCGGGTCGGGTCGCCGTACGCGTGCGCGACGAGCGTCACGCCGGTGTGGCGCGATATGCAGACGGCGACGGCGGCCGCCGCGGCGGCGTCGGGCGATCGTCTGGTCGATGCGCTGGTCTTCACATGCTGGCAGGACGTGTGCCCGGCGTTCGCGGGGACGTTGCCCATCCGCTACGACCAGACACACCTCACGGTCGCCTACTCCGCGCACCTCGCGCCGTATCTACGGTGGGCGCTGGACGGCGCCGTCGCGGCCGGCGCCCCGGCGCCGCCCGGCTAGAATCGATGCGCCAGCCTCTGTAGCTCAGTGGAAGAGCCACTCCGTCCTAAGGAGCGGGTCGGGGGTTCGAATCCCTCCAGGGGCACCAATTCTTTCTGCTTCTGACCAGTCGTCGCGCCGCCAGCTCCCGGCGCCTCCCCGCGAAGAGGAACTGCGGCGGACCAGAATGGCGTCAGCGACGCGGCGCGGTCGCGCCGCTCACCTTCCATAAATCGCGCGATCGTGGTGCGACGTTGGCGGCGCGGATGGAAATAGTCTGGAGCGCATGGCCCCGGTGCAAGCGTCGGTTCTGGATGTCATCGAGAACGCGCTCGGCGAACGTGGCGACCGGGTGGCCTGGGACAAGCTGGCCCGAACTGAGCTTGAGAACCTACGAGATCGACTGCTGGAGTTCAGCGAGGCAGACGCGGAGACGTCCACCCCTGAAGGTACTTATCTGATGAGCGGAGCGTTCTCCCGTTACTGGGAGGATCCGCTGTCACGAGGTGAAATCACCGACGCCCTGCTGTACTACCCGCAACTGCTGGTCCTTGACCCGTTCGCCGACTTCTTCGCTGACACCTCCGTCCTCCCGGAGGCGCGCGACCTCCGCTATACCCGCAACCGCCGAGAGACGATGCGCATCAGCGCTGGCGGCAAGGTCTGGGCGAACGCAGACTCGGCCCACCATTACGGAGACGACTGGCAAGGCATCAGCGTCCGTCTGTCAGAGATATCGCGGAATCTCTATGAACTGGAAAGTCCGATTCGATCCGGTGTAATCATTCTGCGCAATCAGTGGGCGGTGCTGCGAAAGCGTCGCACTGCGCTCGAGACCTCCGTGCGGTTCGATGTGCGATCCGCACGCATGCAGACGACAATGCGCGAACTCCACAACGAAAACGCGAAGCTCCCGCTGTGGGACAACCTTCGAGGATTCCACATCACGGGGAGCGGGGCGTTACATCCGGCCGATGTGCCCTGGGAATTCCAGCACTTCTTTCTCTTCCTGGCGAAGACTCTCGCTATCGCCGACTCCGCGAACGCTACTTATGCCCCCAGTTGGCCCGGCGACCTGCAGCTGCTCGAGGCGAAGGTCGACTCGACCCCGGCTCAGGGCTACCCGCCGCAGGTACTGGCTCAGATATCGAAGATTGTGCTGCCGGCCACTGATATCGCGATCCGAGAGGCAGCAAACATGCGCGCATCCTCGTCCGACTTCGCGGACTGGCGTGCCAAGCTGCGCGAATTTGCCCGTGCGGCGAGCGCGGATAATCCCCGGGAACTCGAGGAACGCGCCAACGATGTGTTCCAACCCGAGGTGCGTCGCATCGAGAGGGAGCTGTCCGGTCGCAAGCAAAGCGCAGCAAAGGACTCAGTGACCGAGCTTCTCCTTTATGGCACCATCTCCACCGTTGCTACGGCTGCCACTTCCGAGAACTTCGCGTTGGGCGCGACTGTTGGGGCCGCGGCCGCTGCAGCGACCGGAGTCGTCAGTTGGATCCGAAACGCATACCGCAGACCGCAGCTCCATGGTGCAGACGCGGTACTTGCGGCTTTGGCCCGCTCCGATCGGAAGTAGCGCCTCTCACTCCTCGGTGGCGCGGTTGGTCATCGGTATCCGAACAGCCGTGAGAGCAGGAGTCCCGATAATCCTTACAACGCATCGACGAAGGCGCGCAGGGACTGAAGATACGCGTTGCCAACGGGGCGATCGAACAGGGTGCCGAGAGCTGTTCCAAACCGGTTTAGCTCGGAGGTCTTCTTGACTGCTGCCATATTGATGTCGGCGGCGGCCTCGAACCCATCGGGATCGCGCCGCCACGAAAGGAAGATCTCGACCGTTTCGAAGCCGCCGACGAAGTTCTCCATAAGGTGCCTATCTACTGCGATGGAGACCGCGCCGATCGTTTGGAGCCAATCGACAATGGTCTTCTCGCCAACGTTCGACTGGTGAGCGCTGAGTGATGACGTGCGCCGGGCACCGAGCGCCACGTTGACATGCGGCTCGAGGCCGCTGGATCCGAATCCAAAGTCATGGGCGATCCGGTTTCGGACGAGCCGAAGCGTCTCCAGCTTTCCAGTGGCGGCGCGCAGCGCCGGCGGCACATCTCCGAAGAGTCGCTTGTACGTTGCGATACGCGAGGACCACGAGCCCTTCACGAGCCCGTCCAGATTCGGTCGCTCGACTTGGAGTTGGTGTTTGCTCAATAGTGCCCCATCAAATCTCTTCGGAAATCCAGGCGAGAGAGCTGGGTCGGATGACACGGCCGCGGTAGCGATGGCTAGCATGTAGCGCTCGAGAGCAGACGTCATCAAGAGAACCACGAGAAGGCGGCGCCAGCGACTTTCGACCTTCACCCGCCGTTTCAGTTCCTCGACGTCGTGGCCAAGGCGCCGTTCGTACCTCGCAGGAGCGACGAGGGCGATCATTGGATCGTCCGACAATGGGAACGACTTGATAGTGAACGAGAAGAGTTCGCTCTCCGCCGCCCCTACCCAGTAGAAGTGACTCAGGTCCGCCTGATCGACGCGAAATCGTAGCAGGGCGAGCGATGTATCGAACGGTCCCCTTGCGCGGTCAAAAGATGCCATGAATGCGCCCCTTCTGTTGGTCCGACCAACGCTAGAGCAGATCGGAGATCGCCCGTGGAGGCACTAGCGGTTCACAGTTCGGTGCCTGAGCGTTCGGCAGCGGCGCCGGTACGTGCGCGTCGTCTAGGCGCCGGAGCGGGAAGGGCATCCGGCTCCCTCACCTCGACGGCGAGCATAAGGGCGGCGCCGCTCCTCAGAAGGGGCCGCTCGCGGAGGCCATCGAGAAGGTCAACGAGATGTTCAAGGCCAAGGGTGCGGATGTCAGCGCGGAGAGCGTGTCTGGCTTCATCACGACCTTCTTGGGCTTCCTCGACGCCAACGAGGAAGCCGTGGCGATGGCAAAGAACAACACCGTCGCGCAGCTCAAGGCGCCGGAGTGCTTCAGCGGTGCCGTCGACCTCGCCGTGCTCAAGACGGGCAACGAGTCGAAGGAGATCCAGGCGTATATGGCGGATCCGTCCTTCCTCGGCGAGATCTCGGACATTGTCGCTGACGCACTGCATGCCCAGCATCGGCCCGATGCGGACCCGGGTGGTGAAGGCGGTACGCCGTGAGTGACTCAGAGCAAGGTCGCTTCGGTGACGTCATCCGCGAGGCCCGCAAGAAGCGCGGTTGGTTGCAGGCGGAGCTAGGGGAGAAGTCCGGTGTCTCCCGTCCGACCGTCGCGCGGGTCGAGGCGAACAACGACGTGACGACCGCCACTACTGCCAAGATCGCGCAGGCGCTCGGGCTGAAGTTGCAGCTCAGGCAGGGCGAGGTAGCGCCGACCTTCGTTCGCGCGCTACGCCGGTCGTTTCAGCGTGCGCGCGGCGCTGCGACTTGCTTGGCTACACCCGTCGTGTTGTACCGGGCATCGCGCTCGATGTGCTCCCGAACGGGGAGATGCGCGGCGGAACATGGCGCTCCCACGCACTCGTACTCGGACGACCCTGCATGGTATGCAATGGCCAACTCGGCGTCAATGAGCTCAGCCTCGACCGCGCCGGTCTCATCGACAACCCCAAGTGCATTCGCCAGTCCGGCATCAACCCAGGTCGAGGCAGCCCGAACGTCGCTGCACTCGCGGCGTCCGTAAGCGCTGGACTTCTGGCCCAGTTCGTCAGTCTGGTAGCAGCACCCGGCGGCATGGGGGTGTCCGCTCCGCTCCGCTATATGCTGGCCGCGCACCAGCTCGAGCATCTGCCCATCAAGAGTGGTGTGTACTGTCCCTATGAGAACGCGACTGCTTGTGGCGACCCACGGCAGGCATTCGCCGATGACAAGCGGGTGCTGACCATTCCAGAAGAATGGTGGGAAGACGTCGGTCTGGCGCTGGCTGACTGGATCGATGGTTCGGTTGCGTCGTGGAGTCCTGAGCAGCCCCGAGTGAGGCGGTGGCCAGCGGAACCTGGTGCGTGGACCCTACTAGACCAACGCGCCGCGGATACGTCGCTCCTTCGCGATGGTCTTGCCGTCGAGCCCGAGCTGGCGCGCGATGGCTGCGCAGGACTGGCCGTCTTCATGGAGCTGCACGGCCGCTCGATCTCGGGTTCGCTCATCGTCCGTGTCGTCCGTGTCGTCCGTGTCGTCCGTGTCGTCCGGATACCGCGCTCTGTCAGGTACTTCAGAACGGTCGTGCGCGACATCGTCAACTCGCGCGCAACCGCCCGGGTGTTACGTACCTCGTTCTACTTCGCCACGATGACGTCGATCTCGTCCTCGCTGTATCGCCGAACCCGCGCAACAGAGGGGGAGTACGCACGCTCCAGCCGCTCTGAGGCTGCTCGCTTACAGAGGTCGCGGAGCCGCTCAACCTTTATTCCCACGTTCGAGTACCGTCTCAAGAGGCGCACACCACCCGGATGCCGCCGCGCAAAGTCGGCGATGAGCGTGCTCTTGCCGCTGGCATGAGTTCCCGAGACGACGATGCGCACGTGCTGACACTACGCGACGAGCTGAGACCGCCGGGTCGGCAGCTCAGCCGCCGAACTCCGCCTTGATGAAGTAGGGCGTCTGGTTCGCATTGCACGCGGCGCCGATCTGCGCCACCTCATCCGCAATGCCCGCCTGTGCGGTGCCCGGCTCGGTGGCCGTCGACACCGTGTGGGACATCGATGTGAGCGGCGTCTTCAGACTTGACGTCGACGCGGCCGCGAGCGCAGCGAGCTGCGACGATGCCGCGGCGACCCGCGTCGTCCAGGTCGCGGCGTCGAATGCCTTGTACTGCGAGTACCCCTGATCGGCGTTCATGAGGGCGCTGTACACGTCAACGAAGGCGGCGCAGTCCGCGGTCACCGCGGCATCCCGAACGAACTCCTTGTTGGAGAACAGCGGCGTCGCCGTCCACGCGACGCCGTCGTCCACCGTCACCGCGATGGAGGGTTGGGTCTTCGCATCCACCGGCCACGCGAGCGATGACGGCGCGCCGCACGTTCCGCTGATCGGGGACGTGTTCTCCGCCATCGCATCGCCGAACTCGACGACGTAGTGACCGACGCCCTCGCACGTGAAGTCGATCGACACCGAGCGGGCGCCCGCGGGAACGGGGAAGTCCAGCCCCGGCCATCCCGTCGCACCGGTTCCCGTCACGGTGGCGCCCGCCGTCGATGTGGCTGTGGCCTCGTCGCTGGCGGAAGAGCTCGGTGACGGTGCGGCGCCGATCGTCGTCGCGCAGCCCGACAGGACGATGGTCGCAGCGACGAGAGCGGCGAGGAACGTAGTCGTGTGCGTCGTCGTTCGCGAGGTCGTCATCTCTGATGTCTATCAGCGGTGGTCGCGGAACGCACGGGAGACGCCGCGCCACCGCATTCGCGAAGCGCAGTAAGGCCGAGAAGAATTCTGAACACTGGCACCTCGTTCACGAATATGAACTAGAGTCGCGGTATGAGTGACGCCGTGGTCAAGTCAGCCGATCGGGCGCTCGTCGTCCTCGAGTTCCTCGCCGAGCGCAGTGCCGCGACCTTCAGTGAGATCGCCGACGGTCTCGCCCTTCCGCGCTCCAGTGCCCACGGGCTGCTCAACACCCTCGCCTCGAGCGGCTGGCTCGTCTTCGACCCGGCGACCAAGCTCTACTCGCTCGGACTGCGCGCATGGCAGGTGGGTCAGCGTTACGAGGGTCACCGCGACATCGTCGCGGCCGCGCAGCCGCGCATGGATGCCCTCGCCGCTCAGCTGGGGGAGACCGTCCAGCTCGCGCGACTCGACGGCCTCGAGAACGTCTACATCGCCATCAGCGATTCGCCGAATCCCATGCGGCTGGCCTCGTCGGTCGGCATGCGTCTGCCCTCCTACGCCACGGGCATCGGAAAGGCCCTGTTGTCCATGCTCGATCCGGCCGACGCGGGCCATCGCCTGCGCGCCATCGAACGGCGCGCGTATACGGCGCACACGGTGACCGGCGCCGACGAGCTGCTCGCGGTACTGGGTGCGGCGCGAGCGCAGCGCTTCGCCGTCGACGATGAGGAATTCACCGAAGGATGCCGCTGCGTCGCCGTGCCCCTGACGCGCATGGACGCAGCCGGCCTCTACACCGCGATGTCGGTCACCATGCCCACCTTCCGCACCACCGAGGAGTGGCCCCGCGACGTCCTCGGGCCTCTCCGCGACACCGCCGCGGCCATTCAGGAGAGTCTCGGCATCGCCGCGCCCTGAGGGTCATGCCGTGCTTGACAAGAGGGTTATTCACGCCCACTATGTTCATATACGTACATCAAGGTTCACGTATATGAACACAAAGGAGTGATCGTGAGCTGGAAGAAGAAGCTGGTCGCGCTGGGGGCGACCGCTGTGATTGCGAGCCTGGCGTTGTCCGGGTGCAGCAAGGCAGGAGACTCCGCGGGCGCCGCAACGGCAAGCGCGGGGCAGAAGATCACCATCGGCGTGGTGATCACGGGTATCTCGATGTACCCCTACTACCAGGCCCAGGCCGCGGGCATCGAAGCCGCCGCGAAGGCCGAAGGCAGCGATGTCGACGTCGTCGTGCTCGACAGTCAGGCCAGCGACCAGACCGAGCAGTCGAACGTCGAGCAGATGATCAACCGCAAGGTCAACGCGCTGATCTTCACCCCCGGCTCGGCCGAGGCCGGCGCGGCCCTCGCCACCCAAGCCAAGAACGCCGGAATCCCCGTCGTCGCCGTCGACCGCAAGGCGGGCGACGACACGGCCGCTTACGTCGGCTACGACAACGTCAAGCTCGGTGAGGCCATGGCCACCTACGCCGTGAAGCAGCTGGGTGGCAAGGGCAACATCGGCGGAGAGATCGGTGTCGCCGGTGTCGTCAACGTCATCAACCGGGCCAAGGGCTGGCAGAACGTGATCTCCCAGAACCCCGGCATCACGTATGTCGGCGAGGTCGAGACCGGGTTCGACCCCGCACAGGCCTACACCGTGACGCAGAACCTGCTCACCGGTCACCCCGAGACGCAGTACCTGCTCGTCATGGACGACAACACCGCACTCGGCACCATCCGCGCCGTCAAGGAATCCGGCAAGGACGTGAAGGTCGTCGGCCTCGGCGCGCAGACTGCGGGCCTGAAGGCCGTGCAGGACGGTGACATGGCCGCGACGGTGCTCATGAAGCCCTACGAGCTCGGCTACGTCGGCCTGCAGACCGCCGTGAAGATCGCGCGTGGTGAGAAGTACGACCCGGCGCCCACCTTCGACAACCCCGTCATCACGAAGGACAACGTCGCCGACTTCATCGGCAAGGAGGGCGTGGGCTGGTGAACACCCCCACGGCAGCCGCCGCCTCCGGCACTCCGGTGCTGGAGGCGCGCGGCCTCACCAAGAGCTTCGGCGCCGCTCGCGTGGTCGACGGCATCCACCTGAGCCTGCTGCCCGGCCGCGTGCACGCGCTCGTCGGCGAGAACGGCGCCGGCAAGTCGACGATCATCAAGATGCTGTGCGGTGTGGAGCAGCCCGACGAGGGCGAGCTGCTGCTCGACGGCGAGGCCATCACTCTGCACGCACCGGCGGATGCCGCGTCGGCGCGCATCGCGACCGTCTACCAGGAGCTCGACGTCATCGACGAGCTGACCGTCGCCCAGAACGTCATGCTGGGGCGCGAAGTGCGCCGGGGTCCGTTCCTCGACGACCGCGCCTCGGCGCGGCTCGCCGCCGCCGCGCTGGCCCGAGCCGGCTCGACCGTCGACACGCAGGCCTACCCGCGCGACCTGTCGCTCGCGCAGCAGCAGCGCATCGTCATCGCCCGCTGTCTGCTCGCCGAAGCGCGCGTGCTGATCCTCGATGAGCCCACGGCTGCCCTCGGCCCCCACGAGGTCGACGACCTCGCCGTGCTCGTGCGGGAGCTCACCGCCTCCGGCGTGAGCGTGCTGTTCGTCTCCCACCGTCTCGAGGAGGTCATGGAGATGGCCGACGAGGTCACCGTGCTCCGCGACGGTCGCGTCGTGTCGCACCGGCCGGTGGCTGAGACCGACCCCGCCCGGATCATCCAGGAGATGACCGGCCGTGAACTCGACCTCACGGCCGTGCGCTCGCCGGCCGCCGCGGCCGCATCGGCCGAACGGCCCGTCGTGCTCGAACTGCGGGGCCTGCCGATGCGCGAAAGCACGCTCGATCTCGCGGTGCACGCCGGGGAGATCGTCGGCATCGCCGGGCTCGCCGGCTCCGGACGCACGCGTCTCATCTCGCACATCATCGGCGACCCCTGGCACGGGGGACAGGTGATCATCGACGGCACCGACGTCGGACGACTCGATCCCGCCCGAGCGCTCGCCGCCGGCATCGCGTTCCTGCCCGAAGACCGCAAGCGCGACGGCCTCGTGCTCGAACAGTCCGCGCCCTTCAACGTGTCGCTGTCGGGGCTCATCCGCGCCGGCCGGCGATGGACGAGCCGCCGCGACGACACCCGCCGTTTCGACGACGCGATGCAGCGGATGTCGCTGCGCGGCAACCCGCGCGGACCCGTCGGGCGCCTCTCCGGCGGCAACCAGCAGAAGGTGCTCCTCGCACGCCTGCTGGCGACCGATCCGCGAGTGATCATCCTCGACGAGCCCACGCGCGGCGTCGACATCGGCGCCAAGAAGGAGATCTGGGAGCTGCTGGAGGCGCTGGCCGACAGCGGACTGGCCATCGTCATGGTCTCGTCCGAGCTTCCCGAGATCCTCCGCCTCAGCGACCGCATCCTCGTCGTCGCCGAGGGTCAGGTGACGGGCGAGTTCCCGGCATCCACACCTCAGCACGTGCTGCTGCGCGCCGCCCTGCCGGCGCGCGAGCGCGTGGCCTGATCCGTCTTCCACAGAAAGGTCCACGTCGTCGTGACCACCACTCTGCCCGCCACCGCCGCCGAAGCGCGCCCGACCGGCTCGCGCCGCCGTCTCACGCTCTCGACGCTGCGGGGGAGCACCCTCCTGCTCGTGCTCGCCGCCCTCGTCGTCGTCTTCTCGCTGCAGTCGCCGCTGTTCTTCACCTACGGCAACTTCGTCTCGATCCTGCAGGCCTGTGTCGTCGTCGGCCTGCTCGCGCTCGGGCTGACCGTCGTCGTGCTCACCGGAGGCATCGACCTCTCGTTCGCCTCGGTGATGGCACTGACGAGCGTGACCGCGGGAGCCATCAACGTCTCGCTCGGCATGCCCGCGGTCGTTGCCGTCATCGTCGCCCTCGTCGTCGGGGCCGCCTTCGGCGCGCTCAACGGGCTGCTCGTTGCCATCACACGGCTGCAGCCGTTCGTCGTGACCCTCGGGACGTACTCGATCGCGCTGTCGCTCTCGCTCGCCGTCTCCGGTGGCGGCCCCATCCAGGGCCTGAGCGAGGACTTCACCGACCTCACCGCGTTCCGTGTCGCCGGCATCCCGACCGCCGTGTTCGTCTTGGCGCTCATCGTCGCGGTGCTGTGGGTCGCGACCCGCAAGACCCGGTGGGGACGCTTCGTGTACGCGACGGGCGGCAACGAGAGCGCTGCGCGCCTGGCCGGCGTGCGCATCAAGCGCATCAAGTTCAGCGCCTACGTCCTCTGCGGACTGACCGCCGCCGTCGCCGGCGTGCTCAACACCAGCACCCTTCAGGTCGCCCAGCCCCAGCCCGGGTTCAACCTGCTGCTGACCGGCGTCGCCGCCGTCGTCGTCGGGGGCGCCTCGCTGACCGGCGGTGTCGGCAGCATCGGCGGCACGGTCGTCGGCGTCGTCCTGCTCGCCGTGCTGTCCAACGGGCTCAACGTGCTGACCGTGGCACCCTTCTGGCAGAACCTGGTGCTCGGCGTCGTCATCATCGGCGCGGTGCTCCTGAACGAGACGGTGCGCGCCCGCTCGGCGGAGTCGGGCTCGTGATCGACGTCGTCGACGCGCACCACCACCTCTGGGTGCTCGGCACGCCCGGCCAGCACTACGCGTGGCTCGAAGACGCGCCGGTCGAGCGCTTCCACGGGCCCGACGCGCCGCTGCGCACCGACTACGAGCTCGACGACTTCCGCGCCGACGCAGAGGGGCTCCGCGAGATCGGCATGCGTCTGGTCGGCTCGGTGCACGTCGATGCGGGCGCGTCCGACGGCGTCGCCGAGGCGCGCTGGATCTCGCAGCTGCGCGAGTCGGAGGGGATGCCGCAGGCCATCGTCGCCGGCGCCGATCTCCTCGCCGCCGACGCCGAGGAGCGTCTCCGCGCGCTCACCGGCATCCCGGGTGTCGTCGGCGTGCGCCACATCCTCAACTGGCACCCCGATCCGCGCTTCACCTACACCGCACGCGCCGACATCATCAGCGACCCCGTGTGGCTCGCGAACTTCGCCGCGCTCGTACAGGCGGACCTGTCGTTCGACGCGCAGGTCTACCCGGATCAGTACGCCGACCTCGCGCGGCTCGCACGGCAGCATCCCGAGGCGCAGATCATCCTCAACCACACCGGCATGCCGATCGGACGCAGCGACGACGACATCGCGCACTGGCGGGTGCAGCTGCGCGCTCTGGCCGCCGAACCGAACGTGTCGATCAAGATCTCCGGCCTCGGCATGGTCGATCACCGGTGGGCTGCCGCGTCGCTCCGTCCCTTCGTCCGTGAGGCGATCGAGGCCTTCGGCGCCGAGCGCGCCATGTTCGCCAGCAACTTCCCGGTCGACAAGCTCTACTCCTCCTACGCACAGCTCTACACGGCGTTCGACGAGCTGACCCGCGATGCCTCGGCATCCGAGCGGGGCGCCCTTTTCGGGCTGACGGCCCGACGCATCTACCGCATGGGTCCCCTCGGCCCGTCCAGACAGGAGACGACACGATGAAGGCGCTGACTCTGCAGGAGTTCGGCCGTATGGCGGTCGTCGAGCATCCCGACCCGCGCGCTGAGGACGGCACCGTCGTCATCGCGGTCATCGCGACCGGCATCTGCGGCTCGGACATCCACGGTTACACGGGGGAGAACGGCCGGCGCTTCCCGGGGCAGATCATGGGTCATGAGACGGTCGGACGCATCATCGAGGTCGGCGCAGGTGTCGACGGCCTCGCGGTGGGCGACCTCGTCACCGTGAACCCGGTCGTCATCCCCGCCACCGATACGGATGAGTACCGGGGACGCGAACAGCACCACCCCGATCGATACGTCATCGGTGTGCGCGCGGATCTGCCCGCCGCCTTCGCCGAGCGGCTGTGCGTTCCGGCGCGCAATGTCGTCCGCCTTGCCGACGACCTGCCTCCCGACTACGGCGCGCTGATCGAGCCGCTCGCGGTCGCCGTGCACGCCGTGCGCCGGGTCGGCATCGCACCCGGACAGAAGGTGCTCGTGCTCGGCGGCGGACCGATCGGGCAGTCCGTCGTGCTCGCGCTCATCATGGCCGGGGTCACCGACATCGTCGTGAGCGAACTGGATGCCGGGCGGCGCGACCTCATCTCTCGCCTCGGCGCGACAGCGGTCGACCCGACGAGCTCCCCGCTGGTCGCGTCGGTCGAAGGCGTGTTCGGTTCGCTCGCCGACGTCACGATCGATGCGGTGGGCATCAGCCGCACGCTCGAGCAGGCGCTCACCGCAACGCGGTTCGGCGGTTCGATCTCCCTCGTCGGGATGGGGGCGCCGACCGTGGAGCTCTCGGCGTTCCGAGTGAGCACCGAGGAGCGCACGATCGTCGGCAGCTTCACGTATTCGTCGGAGGACTTCGACGACGCGGCGCACTGGATGTCGACGGCGCCCGCCGCGGCATCCGCCCTCATCAGCGAGGTGGTGTCGCTCGATGACGCCCCCGCGGCATTCGCGCGACTGGCGCACTCCACGACCACGCCGGGCAAGGTGCTCGTGCGCTTCAACGAAGGGAACGGCGATGTCTGAGCTGCGGATCGCGCAGGTGCGCGCCTACACGCTGCGCGGCGGCGGGGCCGACTATCACGACCAGCCGGAAGGGCACTGGATCGACGACCACATCGCCACGCCGATGTCGGTTTATCCGGAGTTCCGGCAGTCGCGGCAGAGCTTCGGCATCAACGTCCTCGGAACTCTCGTCGTCGAGATCGAAGCCGAAGACGGCACGGTGGGCTTCTCGGTCACGACCGCCGGCGAACTGGGCGCGTTCATCGTCGAGCGTCACCTCGCGCGGTTCGTCGAAGGTGCACGCGTCACCGACATCGAGCGCATCTGGGACCAGATGTACAAGTCGACGCTGTTCTACGGACGGCGCGGTGTCGTGCTGAACGCCATCAGCGGCGTCGATCTGGCGCTGTACGACCTGCTCGGCAAGATCCGTCAGGAGCCGGTGTTCGCGCTTCTGGGCGGCGCCGTCCGCGACGAGCTGGTCTTCTACGCCACCGGTGCGCGACCCGATCGGGCGAAAGAGCTCGGCTTCATCGGCGGCAAGATGCCCCTGCACCACGGGCCGGCCGAAGGTGAGGAGGGCATGCGTAAGAACCTCGAGATGATCCGCGACATGCGTGAGCGCGTCGGCGGCGACTTCTGGCTGATGCTCGACTGCTGGATGTCGCTCGACCTCGACTACGCCACCCGGCTAGCGCACGGAGCCGCCGAGTACGGACTGAAGTGGATCGAGGAGGCGCTGCCGCCGGACGACTACTGGGGTTATGCGCAGCTGCGTGCCCAGGTTCCGCCCACGATGCTGGTGACCACGGGTGAGCACGAAGCGACGCGCTGGGGCTTCCGTCACCTGCTGGAGATGAAAGCGGCCGACATCATCCAGCCCGACGTGGGGTGGTGCGGCGGGATCACCGAGCTGGCCAAGATCTCCGCCCTCGCCGATGCGCACGGCGTCATGGTCGTGCCGCACGGCTCGTCGGTGTACTCGTACCACTTCGTCGTCACCCGGACCAACAGCCCCTTCGCCGAGTTCCTGATGATGCACCCCACCGCGGAGGAAGTGGTTCCCATGTTCTCGCCGATCCTCGACGGTGAGCCGGTGCCCGTCGACGGCCGGCTGAAGGTGCCCGAGACGCCGGGATTCGGCGTGTCGCTGAACCCTGACATCCCGACATTCCGTCCCTACACCCACTGATCCGGCATCCGGAGATCCGGCATCCACTGATCTCGCCGACGGCGAGGAGAGAGAGCACATCATGAAGCTGCGTCGACTCGGGCCCCAGGGCGCGGAGATCCCCGTGGTGGAAGACGGCGGTCGCTACCTGCGCATCGACGCGCTGACCGCCGACATCGACGGCGTGTTTTTCGCCGGTGGTGGCCTGGAGCGCGTGCGCGCCGCGCTCGCCGCCGGAACGCTGCCCGAACTCGACGGTGCGGCGCAGTTGCGCGTCGGAGCGCCGATCGCTCGGCCGACCGCTGTGCTGTGCATCGGGCAGAACTACGCAGCACACGCCGCCGAGTCCGGCGACGCGCCCCCCACCGTGCCGATCCTGTTCTACAAGCACCCGAACACGGTCGTCGGCCCCTTCGATGACGTCGCCATTCCGCCCGGTGCGGTCAAGGTCGACTGGGAGGTGGAGCTCGGCGTGGTCATCGGGCGCCGCGCGCGCTATCTCTCTTCGCCCGCGGAGGCCTTGGACCACGTCGCGGGCTACGTCGTCAGCAACGACGTCTCCGAACGCGCGTATCAGGTCGAACACTCGGGCGGGCAGTGGTCGAAGGGCAAGAGCGCCGAGACGTTCAATCCGCTCGGACCGGCGCTCGTCACAGCCGACGAGGTCGGCGACCCGCAGAATCTGCGGCTGTGGTCGCTCGTCAACGGGCAGCCCCGACAGGACTCCCACACCGGCGACATGATCTTCTCCGTCGCCGAGATCGTCCACCACCTCAGCCAGTACGTCGTGCTCGAGCCGGGCGATCTCATCAACACGGGCACGCCGCAGGGTGTCGCGCTTTCGGGACGCTTTCCCTATCTCTCGGAGGGCGACGTCATGGAGGTCGGCATCGAAAGGCTCGGCGCCGCACAGCAGCGACTGGTGGCCGCGTCGGTGCCCGCCTGACCGGTCGCCGCTTTCCTGTCGCACTCAGCACGGGAATCATTAGCGTCAAGACATGGGGCATTGTCCTGAACGTCCTGACGATGCTGCTGATGGTCCTGCTGTGGCTCTGGATCCCGACGTACGGATAGGGCTCGCTCAGCCGCCCTGCGTCGCGAGCGATCCGATGATGACGGGCGCTCTATTCGCCTCGCACGCATCTGTGATGTCGCGCACGGCTTGACGGTACGTCTCGCTGGCGGGCATCTCTCCGGCATCCGCCAACGACTCGACGGCGCGGATCGTGGGGGTCACCGGCGAGGCGCCGCGGGGAACCACCGACCACACCTGCTGCAGTGCGACTTGCCGCGCGTCGTCGTCGGCTTGGTCGATCGTCCCTTTCGACAGCAGCGCTCTGTCGCCGCGCACTACTGGTCGTCGCGATCACCGGGGATGCATCGTGCAGAGGGGGCGCTGCGCGGCTACTGCGGCGCGCGCACCGAGCTGAAACGCGTGCGGCGACGCAGCGCGAAGCCGAGACGCTCGTAGGCGGCGATCGCGCCGGTGTTGGATGCCGCGGCATGCATCAGCGCCCGGTCGCCGCGCTGCTGGATGTGGAAGGCCACATCCAGCACGAGCCGCGAAGCCAACCCCTGACGGCGGTGGTCCTCATCGACCGCGACGGCGCTGATCTCGGTCCAGCCCGCGGGATGCAGGCGCTCGCCCGCCATCGCCACGAGGCGCCCGCCCCGGCGGATGCCGACGTAGCGCCCGAGCTCGTGGGTGCGCGGGCGGAACGGACCGGGTTGGTTGCGGGCAACGATCGCGAGCATGTCCTCCACATCGTCGGCACCGAGCTCCACAGCCTCTTCGTCCGGGCGCGTCGATAACGCTGGCGTCTCGATCAGCTGCACACCGTCGCCGCCGCCGACGAACTCCCACCCGTCCGGCAGCTCGCCGTCAAAGCCCGACAGACCGAACTGCTCCCCGGCATTCACGATCTCGCGCAGCGCGTCCCAGACCGCGGGGTCGTCCCACGTGCGCACGGCGACGAAAGGCGCGACATCGTCCGGGTAGCGGCGGGCGAGGTCACCGCCGATGGCGAACGCGGCGTGCGCTCCCGTCAGCGACGACCACGCCGCGTTGTCGAGTGCGGCGTCCCGCGCAGCGGCGTCGTCGGAGAGGGTGGAAGCGAGAAGATCGATCGAGACATCGGGCACCACACCACTGTCCGCCGCAACGCGCGAACACGCAAACCGACGCGATACCGCCACCACGCCGAGGCGCCGTCCTCGCACGCGCACGCCTGCGAGACTGTTCACGTGCCGGGTTTCCATCACGTCGAGCTGTGGGTCGCCGACCTCGCAGAGGCTCGCCTCGAGTGGGGCTGGCTGCTTGCGCAACTCGGCTTCGAACGCGACAGCTCGTGGTCCGAGGGGGAGTCGTGGAGCGCCGGAGGGGCGTACCTTACGCTCACGACGTCGCCGAACCTCTCCCGCGCCGCGCACGATCGCCGGGCGCCTGGCGTGAACCACCTGGCCTTCCACGGTGGAACCCGCACGCGCGTCGACGCCATCATGGCCGCCGCGCCCGCGCAGGGGTGGACGCCGCTGTACCACGACCGCTATCCGCACGCGGGCGGTCCCGACCACTACGCCGGCTGGCTGGAGAACTCGGCGGGCGCCAAAGCCGAGATCGTCGCCGACGGCAGCTGATCGCGCGCGGCTGCGAGGATCGACGCATGGCGAGCTCTTTCACGGTCACCACCCGCGCGCGCGTCCCCGGTGAGCGGCTGTTCGACCTCTCGCTCGACATCGATGCGCATCTGGCGTCGATGTCGGCATCCGAGGAGCGCGCGATCGATGGCGTGACCGCCGGCGGGATCGGGCTGGGGGAGACGGTGACGTGGCGGGCGCGCCACTTCGGCATCTGGTTCACGATGACCGTACGCATCGCGGAACTCGACCGACCCCGACGGTTCGTCGACGAGCAGACCCGCGGCCCGTTTCGGTCGTTCCGGCACGAGCACGTGTTCGACGACGACGACGGCGGTGGCACGATCATGACGGACACGATCACGCTCTCCTCGCCCGTCTTCGGGGCGCTCGCAGAGCGGCTGATCCTCGTGCCCTACCTGCGGGGGCTGATCGTGGAGCGCAACCGGCACCTCGTCGACGCGCTCGACGCGCGGTGAGCGGTCTCCCTCGTCAGAGCACGGCGAGGACGAGCCAGGCGAACAGGATGCCGATGACCAGCGCTCCCGCCCACGACATTGCGGCGGCGGCGTACCAGTTCTGCCGCAGCTGCAGGTCGAGGTAGCGAGGGTCGTCGCGGGGAGTGCGGTCGAGCGCGCGGCCGGTGACCAGCATCGCGGGAAGGAGCAGCACGACGCCCAGCACGAGTGCCACCAGCTGCAGGAGAGCGGCCGACGACGCGTACCCCGGGGCGGCGACGTTGCGCAGCGATGAGAGGGCGGCAGCGATGTCTTGCGGACCGCAGATCGCGATCAGCGCCACCGTGCCGATCACGCGCACGACCACGCGCGCCGCGGCATCCGTCGGCGTCGGACGCCTCTGGGGCAGAGGTTCGCCGTGCTCGGCCCGCCACGACTCGCGCGCGGTGCGCCGCTGCAGCAGCGGCCACAGGAGCAGCGCGACCATGCCGGCGAGAATCCAGGCGAACACCTGGTTGGCCGAGACGGCGATGCCGAGCTCGCGCGCTCCGAGGATGCCGCCGATCCACAGGGCGATGACGAGAGGCACCGAGAGGCAGACCGCGGCGATCACGACGAGCGTGCGCACGACGCCGCGGCGACGGCGCGGCGCGGTCGGCTCGTCGTGAGGCTGTGGGGTCTGCACCTCCTCAGCATAGGAAAGCGCGAGCGGGAGGCGTGCGGCATCCCGTGAACGACGGATGCCGCGGCGTCAGCTCGCGTGCTTCACGAAGTACGGCACCACCTCGTCGGCGTCGCCCTCCCCGGACTTCTCGAAGGCGACGACGACGGCCGCGCCCTGCGGGTCGTCGTCGTCGAAGCCGCGCAGCTCGGTCCACCACCACGGGCCCTCTTCGAGTTGCACGATGCCGACGACCGTGCGCAGGGTGGAGCCGTCCGGCATGCGGGTGTGCGGCGCCGCCCACGAGACGACGTGTCCGCGCCCGCACGCCGCCTCGGGCACGAAACGCTGCCGGTCGAATGCGGTCTCGGTGTGCGGATCGCACAACTCACCCGTCGTCGTGTCGCGCAGCAGCAGGAACTGCCCGCGTGCGGTGCCATCGAAGAACGCGGCGGTCGCCGCGTCGCGACGTACCGGAATCATGGCCATGTCATCCTCCTCTTCGGACCGTGCCGAGTTCAGACCGTGCCGAGCACGAGAGTCGCGTGGTGATCGAGGGTGCCGCCGTTGCCCGAGACGAGAATCCGATCGTGCTTCTCGACCTGGCGCTCGCCGGCCTGCCCGCGAGCCTGGATGACCGCCTCCGACAGCGGCGTCATGCCCCACAGGTAGTACGACGACAGTTCGCCGCCCCCGGTGTTGACCTTGAGCCGGCCGCCGACGCCGAGCATGCCGTCTTCGGCCAGGGCGGGTCCGCCCTCGCCCTTCGGCACGAACCCGTAGTCCTCCAGCGTGACGAGGGCGGTGTAGGTGTAGCAGTCGTAGACCTCCACGACGTCGATCTCGTCGAGGGTCGTATCGGCCATGCGCAGGGCGGCCGGGCCGGAGCGGGCGGCTCCCGTCACGAGGCCGAAGTCGTCGTTGCGGATGCCGCCTCGGCCCGGGTGGGTCTGCGCCCACCCCCGCACCTCCACGGGCGGCTGCGGCAGCTCGCGCGCCTGATCGAGCGAGGTGACGATCATTGCGATCGCGCCGTTGGAGACGAGGCAGCAGTCCAGCAGGTGGAACGGCTCGCTGATCCACCGCGACGCGTGGTAGTCCTCGCGCGTGATCGGCGTGCGCAGCTGCGCCAGCGGGTTGAGGGCCGCCCATTCGCGCTGGGCCACCGCGATCGCGGCGAAGTGATCGTTCGTCGTGCCGTAGTGCTGCATGTGCCGCCGGGCCGCCAGCGCATAGGTCGTGTTCGCGCTGACGATGCCGCTGGCGGCCAGCATCCCCTGCCATCCGCGGGGAAGGCGGGCCGACGCATACGCGGCGGCACCACCGCGGTCGGCTGTCAGCGGATCGTCGGCCCAGACGATCGCTACCGTGCGTGCCGTGCCGCTGTCGATGGCCATCGACGCGTACTGCACCATCTGCGCGGCGGTGGAGCCGTACCCCTGCATCACGGTCAGCAGGTTCAGGTCGGTGAGTCCGAGCGCGACCTGAAGGTCGAGCCCGACGCCGCCGCTGAGGCCGCCCGACACCAACAGTCCGTCGATGTCGCCGAGGGTCAGTCCCGCATCGGCGGCGGCGTCGCGGACGGCGATCGCGGCGAACTGCGCCGCGGTGTACCCGTAGACCTTGCCGAGCTCGCTCATGCCGAGACCGGCGATGGCGGTGCGTGTTCTGGTCATGTCACTTCCCTTCCCAGCGCGGCGCGCGCTTCTCGGCGAAGGCGCGCAAGCCTTCGCGGGCGTCCGCGCTCGACATGATCGTGGCGACCTCCTCGTTCGAACGGTGCCAGTCGTCGCTCTCGTCGGCGATGACGCCGTCGCTGATGCCCTTCGCGATGCGTTTGCTCATCTGCACGGCGAGCGGCGCGTTGCGCACGATGTCGTCGGCCAGCGCGAACGCCGCCGGCAACAGCTCGGCGAGGGGAACCACCCGGTTGACGAGACCGAGTTCGAGCGCGCGCTGCGCGGTGAGCGGCCGCCCGGTGAGGATCGCCTCCAGGGCGACCTTCTCGGGAATCGCGCGCGGCAGGCGGAAGGCGCCGCCCGCGCCGGCGACGATGCCGCGGCTGACCTCGGGCAGGCCGAAGGCGGCGCTGTCGGCGGCGACGGCGAGGTCGCTCGCGAGCGTGATCTCGGTGCCGCCGCCGAGCGCGAAGCCGTTGACGGCGGCGATGATCGGCGTCGAGACGTGGTGCGAGACGAACCCGGCGAAGCCCCACGCCGCGCGTCGCTCGTCACCGTCCACACCGAGCTCGCCGGCGGCCGCCGCCTTCAGGTCGGCGCCGGCGCAGAACGCCCGGTCGCCGGCGCCGGTGATGATGACGACCCAGATGTCGCTGCGCTGGTCCGCGATCTCCAGCGCGTCACCGATGCCGATCGTCACGGCACGGTTGACGGCGTTGCGTGCCTCGGGGCGGTCGATCGTGACGAGCAGCACGTGGCCCCGCAGCTCGGCGCGGACGGCGCCGTCACCGCCGACGGGAACGGGCTCGGCGGGCAGATCCAGGGCGGGGAGGGGATCGGTGGTCGTGGTCATCTTCTCTGCGCTTTCGGTTCTCACGGTGTCCTCACGGTGGTGACGGTTCAGGCCGTCGCGGTCGCCGCCGCTGCCGAGGCCGCGGTAGGGAGCGGGACCGGGGCCGCGGGGTGCTCTTCGAGGTCCCCGGCATCCAACAATCGTTGGATCTCCTCCGGTGCCATGCCGAGCACGTCCGCGAGCACGGCTCGGGTGTTCTCTGCCGCCAGCGGCGCGGGCGCGAGCGTGGGCTCGGCGAGGGTCATCGTGCGCGCCTCGCCCAGGTTGGTGGGAAGCGGCGCCGGGAACTGGGGCTGGATGAGCTGGCCGAACGCGCCCCGCAGGCGCAGATGTGGGTCGGTCTGAATGTCGTCGAGGCGGAGCATCGGCCCGGCGGGCACGCCCGCCGCCTGGAGGGATGCCGCGGCATCCGCTCCGCTGCGCTCGCGCGCCCAGGCGGCGAGCACCGCACGCAGCTCATCGCGGTGCTGCCAGCGGGCCGCGGCGGTGGCCAACGCGGGATCCGCCGCGAGGTCGGGTCGTCCGATCGTGCGGCTGACCGCCGCGAAGCGCTCGTCTCCGCGGGCGTCGACGACCAGCCATTCGTCGTCGCCCGCGGCGCGGAAGACGCCGCGAAACGCATCGCCGCCGCGGTCGTTGCCCTCGGCCCGCGGCGCCGCGTCCGGCTCCAGGGAGGCAGCCGTCAGTGCATCGGCCATCGCCCCGAAGATCGCGTCGATCTGTGCGGTGCTGACGCGGCCGCCCCTGCCCGTGCGGTCGCGGCGCAGCAGCAGCGCGACGATCGCCGCGGCGTTCAGGCGCGCGACGACGTGGTCGGGGAAGATCGTGATGGCGTCGCTGTAGCCGTCGTCGTTGCCCGGGTAGGACCACAGCGTCGACAGTCCGGCGCTCGCGCGCACCAGCGGACCGTAGCCGAGGCGCCGACTCCACGGGCCGTGGTTGCCGAACGCGCTCGATTCCGACAGCACGATGCGCGGGTTCAGCTGCAGCAGCGTGGGCATGTCGAAGCCCAGGGACGCGAGCGTGCCGGGCTTGAAGTTGGTGAGGATCACGTCGCTGACCGCGACGAGCTCGCTGAACAGGCGCCGCCCCTCCTCGGAGCGCAGGTTCAGTCCGAGGCTTCGCTTGTTGCGCATGCCCCAGCTCGAGCCCTCGCTGATGAGCTCGCCGCCCAGCGTCTGACGCGAGCCGTCCGGGAACGCGCTCGATTCGATCTTGATGACGTCGGCGCCGTAGTCGGCGAACAGGCGTCCCAGCTCGGCGCCCACGACGATCACGCCGAGGTCCAGGACGCGCAGGCCCTCGAAGGGCGCTCGCCCCGCGTGAGCTCCGGGCTGGAGGGTGGGGAAGCTCTCGCGCGCGGCGAAGGAGAAGGCCGCGGCATCCACCGGTCGGCCATCGCCGGACCGAGCGCCGACACGCTGGTCGTCGATCTCGAACCAGCCTGTGGGCGCGACGGCGCCGGCGGCGAGGTCGGGCGCGTCGGCGAACGAGCCGCTCTCGCGGAAGGCCGGTTGCGCGAGTACGTCGGTCGCATCGGCGAGAGCCGCGGTCGGAACACCCCGCTGCTGGCCCTGCTCGACCGCCTCCTCCATCGTGAGCCCGGCGAACATGGCCCCGATGATCGGATACAGCGTCGCGGCGGCGGCGAAGCGCGCTTGCGTGTTGTCGTAGCGCGGGTCGGCGAAGGCCTCGGGCCGGCCGAGCCACTCGAACATGCCTTGCCACTGCCGCTTCGAGAGCACGCAGATGCGCACCCAGCCGTCCGTCGTTCGGAAGATCGGATACAGATGCCGCGCGTCGGGCCGGCCCCGCGGCAGGTCGCTGAGGGGAACACCCGCTCGCGCGCTGCCGCCGATGCCGAACACCGGATCCAGAATCTGGATCAGCGCCTCCTGCACCGAGAAGTCGGCGATGTCGCCCTGGCCGGTGGCGCGCACATGCGCCAGCTCCAGCAGCACCACCCACACCGCTTGGATCGCCGCGGACTCGTACGCCAGGAACTCCGGCGGCAGCAGCGGCTCGTCGACGTCGGGCAGCCCCGACCGGGACAGTACGGTGCTCAACGCCGCGTGCACGTCCGGCGTCGCGTGCCACGAGGAGCGGTCGCCGAAGTTGCCGAAGTCGCTCATCTCCACGACGACGAGTCGAGGGTTCGCTGCGCGCATGGTCGCCGCCGACAGCCCTCGATCGGCCCAGGTCCACGCCGATCCGTCGCGGATGACGACATCGGCGGATGCCGCGAGGCGCAGGAAGTCGGCGGCTCCCGGGGCGCTGGTGACGTCGACGATGACGTGGCGCTTGCCCCGGTTCTTCAGGCCGAAGGTGAGGTTGTCGGCGCCCACGAACACGCCTTCGCGGCGCGCCGGCGATCCACCGGGGGCTTCGATGCGGATGACCTCGGCGCCGAGGTCGGACAGGATGCGTCCGACGGTCTGCAAGGGACCGTCGACGGCGTCGATGATGCGGATGCCGGTGAGGGGGCGATCCAGCTCGGGTGAGGAAACGGCATCCATCGTCACTCCTTCGTGTCATGTGTGCCGGCCGGTGTGGCCGCCGCGGCATGGGAGGCGCCGCGGCTTGATGCCACTTTTGTCACGGCCGCTGCTCAGGCCCAGCGCAAACCCGGTCGCCCGCATCGTGCCCGGCGCGCGAGGTACCGGTACCCCAACTGACGCCGCTGCGCTTCGCGTGAGCCGCACGTTGCACCGGACCGAAAGCGCACGCTGAAGGGGTGAACATCGGACCCGTCGGGACACGAAGCCGATGCGTAGAGTGAGCCCGTGGAGCTTTCGCAGGTGAGGGCGTTCGTCGCGGTGTCGCGTCTGGGCACGATCAGTGCCGCCGCCGAAGAGCTGCACGTCACGCCGTCGCCGCTGAGTCGCACGATCCGCGAGCTTGAGCGTCGGCTGGACGGTGAACTGTTCCAGCGCACGTATCATCAGCTCGAGCGCACGCCCCTCGGCGAGCGGTTCCTGCCGCTGGCAGTGGAGATCATCGCGCAGGCCGACGAGGCCGAGGCGCTGTCCGCGGCAGGCTCCGTCCCTTTCCGCGTCGGAGGAACGCCGTGGACCTCGCGCGTCCTCAACCAGCGTCTCGCGGAGGTCAGCGAAGAAGTCGCGGGCAGGGCGCTCGGCTACGCGTCGGAGTTGTCCTCCACACTTCTCGGAGCGCTGCGACACGGTCAGCTCGATCTCGCGCTGGTTCATCTTCCGACCGACGCCCCCGGCATTTCGTCGCTGCCGTTGGCGCAGTACGGCTACGTCGTCGCGGTCGCCGATGGTGACCCGTCGCTCGATCTCGGGAGGCCGCTGCACCTCACCGACCTTGCCGGTCGGCGCATGCTCACCCTGCCGCTCATGATGCAGCCGACTGCGATGAGCGCGTTCGTCGATACGATCCACGCCGCAGGTGTCGAGGCGGTCGAGGAGATCGATCTGCGCGAGATCGTCGGTCTGCGTGGACGCATGGCGCGGACGGGAGAAGTCATGCTGATCACGCACAGCGATGAGCTGCCTGCGGCCGCTTTCTTCGATCTGAACACTGCGGCGACGTACCCACTCGCCTCAGGCGAGATCTCCCTGCAGGTCGGTCTCGCGTGGCGCAGCCGCGACATGCTGCACCGCGATCTGATCGAACGAATCGCAGCCAAGCTCTCACCGCCGGCGGGTGAGCTCCCGTACATCCGCTAGCGTGAGGCCCGTCGAGAAGGGCGTCCGTGGGCGGTCATCTCGCCGCGAGTTCGTCGCGCAGCAA
>NZ_BADB01000191.1:0-4745 GCF_000333415.1 Microbacterium sp. B24
CGGTGGGCGTCGGGCCACGAACGTCCCCCTCGTGCTGGAGGCCACGGATTGGACGCCCGGGGTGTTCCTCGGCTCCAACATTTCTCCCGAGCGCACCGCCGCCGCCGAAGGGACCGTCGGTGAGCTGCGCCGCGACCCCTTCGCGATGCTCCCGTTCTGCGGCTACAACATGGCGGACTACTTCGGTCACTGGCTCAAGGTCGGCCAGCGTCTGCGCTTCGACCGCGCCCCGCGCATCTTCCAGGTCAACTGGTTCCGAAAGGGCGACGACGGCCGCTTCCTCTGGCCGGGTTTCGGTGACAACGCACGCGTGATCGACTGGATCATCCGCCGCATCGAAGGTGTCGTTCCGGCCATCGACAGCCCGATCGGACGACTGCCCCGCACGGAGGATCTGAACCTCGAGGGCATCGAGGTTCCGGACGCCGACCTCGAGGCCCTGTTCGCGATCGACCGCGACCTGTGGCTGCAGGAGGCCGGGCTCACGGAGGAGTTCTACCGCACGTTCGAGGGACGGGTGCCCCCGGCGCTGTACGCCGAGCTCGCGGCTCTTCGCTACCGCCTCAAGCTCGCCGCGTCGCGGTGATGCGGCTGACGCGCACGGTGACGTGTGCGTCAGGTGCGCCCAGCGCCTCGCGCACCCGCAGCGCGACCTCGCTCGCCACCGCGGCGACGCGACCGCCCGTGACGCCGATGCTCACCGTCACTTCCAGCGCCTGCGCGCGCCGCGTCACCACGCTGTACGCGCCGTCGCCGGCGAGCTTCGCCCGCCACAGGCGCGCCGGGAGGGCGGCGGCGTAGTACAGCTCGGCCACGCCGGTGACCGCCCTCGCGGCGGCATCCACGATCAGGGCGAGCTCGGTGGGCGCGTCGCCGCTCGCCGATCGGGTCGCGGTGTCGCTCATCGCTCCTCCTCCCGCAGCCGCAGCGAGTCGATCGTGACATCGACGACGCCGACGGTCCATCCGCCGTACTCCTCGAGATCGGCGCGCACGCGCTCTCGCACCGAATCTGCGATGCGCGCCAGCCCGCGTCCCGCGCCGAGCACGCTGTCCAGGACGCTGATCGTCAGCCGCACGTCGACGCGTACATCCTCGTGGAGCGTGAGATGCACCCGTTCTACGAGCACGCCCTCCACCGCGTCGCCGGCGTCGCGGACGAGACCGCGCACGGCGCCCTCGGTCACCACGACGCGTACCGGGTCGTCGTCGACGAGAGGCAGGTCGCGCCCCGCGCGAGATTCGCGGGCGACTTCGCCGAGAATCTGTTGGAACCAGGTCTCGGAGACATCGTCACGGGCGTCGGTCTCGATGAGTTCGCGCGACAGTGCCCCGAGGCGGTCCATCGAATCCAGCACGGCTCGGCACTGCGCATCGCCGTCGATCGCGGGGATCGCCGGCGTCCGTCCGCGCTCGTGATAAGCCGCGAGCTCCTCGAGGGTGTGGCCCGAATCGCCGATCTCCTCGCGCGTCATCCCGCTCACCTCCACTCCTTCATCCGGTCGTAGATGGTCGCCCGCGCCCGCGCGAGCCTGCCGCGCACCGCCGTCGCGGACACGCCCAGCTCGCGGGCGATCTCGTCGTAGCCGTATCCGCTCACCTCGCGCAGCAGCCAGGTCGTGCGTTGCTCGACCGGCAGCTCGTCCAGCACGCGCCGCAGCATGTCCAGTTGAGAGGATGCCACGGCAGACTCGTCGGGTGTGGGCTGCAGAGCCTCGGGCTCCGTGTCCTCGATCGGTGCGGTGGGCGCCGCGCTGCGCAGACGGTCGGTGGCCTTGCGTGCCACGATCGTCGACAGCCAGGAACGGACGCGGTCGGGCTCGCGCAGTTCCGGGAGCCGTCGCCACGCGATGATCAGGGCCTCCTGCACGCAGTCGTCGGCGTCGGCGCGTGAGCGCAGCAGCCGGGTGGCGAAGCCGATCAGGTAACCGCTGTGCCGACGCACGAGCACTGCGAACGCGCGCTCGTCGCCGTCGGCGGCGCGTGCGGCCAGAACGCCGTCTTCGACGTGTGTCAGCGTGTCCACACCGCTTCCCCCCTCGCGCCGTCGTCACCCTGCGGGCCGCGCGATGCCCCCTGGATACCTCGACCGTGCCACGCGCAGCTGACGCGGCCAAGGGGTTGCGTCGCCGCCGCGCAGCCATTAGGCGCGCCGACAGCTCCCGCGGCGGCACTCAGCGAACTGCCAGGAAATCCACCGTGACGAAACCCCTGCGGCATCCGTCACACCTGTGAACGCCCTCACCGGAGGGCCGGAAAGGACAAGACATCATGGCTACCACGACCCCCACCACCTCCGCCGTCGCACCTGCTGCGGGCGCCGGCAAGACCGTCATCGTCGACCCGGTCATCGCCAAGATCGCCGGCATCGCCGCCTCTTCCGTGCCCGGCGTGCACGCCCTCGGCGGCGGAGCCGCGCGCGTCATCGGCAGCATCCGTGAGGCCGTGGGCGCCAAGGATCTGGGTCAGGGTGTGAACGTCGAGGTCGGCGAGACGCAGGTCGCCGCCGACATCACGATCGTGGCCGAGTACCCCGAGCAGCTGCAGCGCGTCGCGACCGACGTGCGCACGGCCGTCGCCGATGCCATCACCGAGCTCGCCGGCATGGAGGTCACCGAGGTCAATGTGACCGTCGTCGACGTCCACATCCCGGGTGACGACGAGGCTCCCGCCCCGGAGCGTGTCCAGTGACCGGCGGGAGTCCCACGGTGTGGGGAGCGGTCGCGGGCGCGGTGCTCGCCGTCGCCGCACTGGCGTTCGGCTTCTGGGGCATGGTGCTCGTGGCGGCTCTCGCCGCCATCGGCGGCCTCATCGGCGCCGCGGTGTCGGGTCGCATCGACCTGCGCGCCGCGATCGATGCCGCCCGCGGCCGGCGGGTGGGCTGACCATGGATGCCGCACGGATCCCCGGTCGGGTCACCATCTCCGCACGGGCCTACGAGCGCGTCGCGGCGGCGGTCCTCGCCGATGAGCTGGGCGTTCCCGCCCGCGCGTCCCGCGCCCACGTGCGCGACGCGGGCGGGGCCCTCGCCCTGGATCTCACCAGCGGCATCCGAGCCGACGGCGACCCCATCGCGGCCAGCGCCGCTGCCGCACGCACCCGCACCGGTGAGCGCGTGAGCGCACTCACCGGAGCACTGGTCGGAGGCATCCGACTGCGCATCACTCACCTCGTCACGCAGAACAGGAGCAGCTCGTGAACACCACATCGGCACCCGTCGAGGTCGTTCCGGCGGGAGCGCCCGACCGGCTTCAGAGCGCGGCTGCGCGGCGTCTGCAACGACGTTCGCGTGCTGTCTGGGTGAGCTGCGCCCTGGTCGTGATCATCGTCGTCGCCGCGGCGCTGGCCACCGAGCTGGTGCTGTCGGCTCTCGGGCGCCCCGCGCTGCTCGTGGCCCCGGACGCCGTTCGCTCGGCGCTCGCCGAGGGGGGGACGACCGGCACGATCGTCGCCGCGGCGGCCGCACTGTTCGGCATCGTGTGTCTCTGGGGTGCATTGGCGCCCGGGCGCACTCATCGCCGGGCCCTGGCCGCCGGCCGGGTACCCCTGGTGGTCGACGACGCGATCGTGGCCGGCGCCCTCTCGCGCGCCGCCGCCACGGCCGCAGCCGTCACCAACTCCCACGTGTCCACGCAGCTCGACGCTCGTCGTGCGCGCATCTCCCTCACTCCCGCGACCGGGTTTCCGGTCGACCGCGAACAGGTGGAGCGTGCCGCCGATCGGCTGCTCACCCAACTCGGCGCGGCGCCGCGACTGACGGCTCGCGTCGAGGTGACCCCGGAAGGACGGCTGTCATGAGCACGGCATCCCGCTTCGTCAACCGCACGATCCTCTTCGTGCTGGCCGTGGGCGCCCTCGCCGTCGCCGCGACCGCGGCCTGGCCGCTCTTCGCCGAGGGGCGACCGTCGCCGCTGCTGGCCATGGCCGCCGATGTCGTCCGCGGCACGGGGGTGGCACCGCAGACCCAGGCATGGATCGCTGCGGGCATCCTCGCGCTGGTCGTCGTGATTGCGCTCGTGGTCGTGCTCACCCGCGGTGAGCGGCACGTCCGGGCGGTCCTCGACGAGGGCGGCATCGCCATCGATGACGGCGTCGTCGCCGATCTGCTCCGGCAGTCGCTCGCGGACGTGCCCGACGTGCTGGCGGTCTCGGCGGTGACCTCTCGCCGTCGCCGTCGCCGGCTTCTGCGGGTGCGGGTGCAGGTGCGCCCGCGCGCCGACCTGGGACTCGTCCAGCGTCGCGTCGCCGGTGCGGTCGCCGATACCGACCGCCGGCTGGGGCTCGCGCTACCACTGGTCGTCCAGCTCACGGGCGGTCTGCGTTCCGCCGTCGCCCACGAGCGCCGCGTCGCCTGACGAACGACGCTCACCGAACTTCCCGGGCCGCCCGGGATCCCGAAAGAAACCGGAACCATCACCAGAGAAAGGAGTCCCTCATGGGCCTCGCAGATGACATCAAGAACACCGCCGAGAACCTGACCGGCAAGGCCAAGGAGGCGATCGGCAACCTCACCGACAACGACAAGCTCGTCGCCGAGGGCAAGGCCGCCGGCGCGTGCGCGGCGATGACGTCGAGCAACTCGGCGAAGGCGGCGTGGACCTGGCCGGCGGCATGTCGGCTGAGGGCCTGGAAGACGGCGAGGGAGATCGCGTCGGGAAACTCGCGGCGTGCGTCGGCGAACACCCGGAGGGAGTCGTCGAGCCGGTCGAGGTTGCGCAGACTCTAGAGGATCCCCGGGACCGAGCT
>NZ_BADB01000190.1:0-1009 GCF_000333415.1 Microbacterium sp. B24
GAGCTCGGTCCCGGGGATCCTCTAGAGTCTTCCTTGAGCATAGCGAAAGAATCACGTTTCTTGACGGCATCCTTGTGCGCAAATCCCTCCTCACGCCTTCAATCTGGAAGAGACACCTCCGGATCGCCCCACCGACGCCACGCTGAAGGAGCCCGACATGGCCATCGCCGACATGTTCACCCGTCCCACCGCCACGCGCACCCCCGCGGCGGTCGACGCGACGGACGAGCCCCGGAGCAGCTTCGGCATGCGGCCGGTCCTCGCCGGCACGGGTCTGGAGGCCCTGCATGCCTGGGTCGATGAGATCGCTGCCCTGACGCAGCCCGCGCGCATCCACTGGGTCGACGGCTCTCGTGCGGAGAACGACGCCCTTCTTCGCCAGCAGGTCGAGGAGGGCAAGCTCATCAAGCTCAACCCCGAGTGGCGACCGGGCTCGTACCTCGCCCGCTCGCACCCGAGCGACGTCGCCCGCACCGAGGCACGCACCTTCATCGCCTCGGCGCGAGAGGAGGATGCCGGCCCCACCAACAACTGGGCACAGCCGGACGAGATCCGGGCGACCATCATGCCGCTGTTCGAGGGGTCGATGCGGGGGCGGACGATGTACGTCGTGCCCTTCTCGATGGGCGCGGTCGGCGGTCCGCTCTCGCACATCGGCGTCCAGATCACCGACAGTGCGTACGCCGTCACCTCCATCGGCATCATGACCCGGGTCGGCACCGCCGTCGTGGAGCAGATCGCCGCGGGCAAGCCGTGGGTCAAGACGGTGCACTCGGTCGGTGCGCCGCTGGCTCCCGGCCAGGCGGACGTGGCGTGGCCCTGCAACGACGAGAAGTACATCGTCCACTTTCCCGACACGCTCGAGGTGTGGTCGTTCGGATCCGGCTACGGCGGCAACGCGATCCTCGCGAAGAAGTGCTTCGCGCTGCGCATCGCCTCGGTCATCGGGCGTGAGGAGGGGTGGCTCGCCCAGCACATGCTGCTGATCCGCGTCATCAGCCCGGAGGGG
>NZ_BADB01000189.1:0-8988 GCF_000333415.1 Microbacterium sp. B24
TGCCGCGAGGTTTCGCAGGTAGTAGAGCTTCGCGCGGCGGACGTCGCCACGGGTGACGACCTCGATGTGGTCGATCGTCGGGCTGTGCACCGGGAACGTGCGCTCCACGCCCACCTGGAAGCTGATCTTGCGGACCGTGAAGGTCTCGCGAACGCCGTCTCCCGAGCGGCCGATGACGACGCCCTGGAAGACCTGTGCCGTCTCTCAAGGGTCGCACATGCGGCTGTGCGCAGCGCGCATCCGACGGAATGCGCCGTGGCGTGCGGACGACAGATGCCCCGGACCGCAGGGTCCGGGGCATCCGAGGCGAGAGCGCGTCAGCGGTCGCGCTTCTCCTTGATCTTGGCCTTCTTGCCGCGGAGGTTCCGCAGGTAGTAGAGCTTCGCGCGGCGGACGTCGCCACGGGTGACGACCTCGATGTGGTCGATCGTCGGGCTGTGCACCGGGAACGTGCGCTCCACGCCCACCTGGAAGCTGATCTTGCGGACCGTGAAGGTCTCGCGAACGCCGTCTCCCGAGCGGCCGATGACGACGCCCTGGAAGACCTGGATACGGGAACGGTTGCCCTCGGTGATGTTGACGTGCACCTTCACGGTGTCGCCGGGGGCGAAGACGGGGATGTCGCTGCGCAGCGAAGCCGCATCGACGGCGTCGAGAATCTGCATGATCGTCACTTCCTGCGACCGCCACAGGTCGATCGCGAGATGGGGATTGGGAAAGGTATCGTGTGCCCGAGGCGTCCGTTGCCGGCGCCGTACTCCCCTGAGGCAGAGCCTGTTCAGGGCACAAACAGCCATTCTGCCATGGATGACGAGCGCATCAAAACCGGCGTCTCACGATCCGGGCGGCGTGTTCTCGCGGATGACGATGATCTCCTCGGGATTCGACCCGCCCGTGTGCTCAGGGCGCGCGGGCGGCACGTAGCCGACCCCGCTGGCAGTGCGCAGGATCGAGACGCGCGGCCCCGTCTCGCGCCACAGCTGCCGCAGCGCCGACGACAGTGCGACGACACCGAGGACGATGGTCACGGCCAGCGTGGGCCACCACCACCGACCGTCGAAGACGCCCAGCGCGACGACGAGCACATGCCAGGCTCCGATGAGGCCGGCATCCGTCCACGAGACGGCACGTTCGGCGCGGACGGTTCCGCGGGCGCGCACGAGCAGAGCGAGCACCAGCTGCCAGACGAAGACGATCGGCGCCGACAGCAGAACCCACAGCAGCGCCCAGGGACTTGCGCCGAAGACGATCCAGCCGACGACGAGCCACAACGGCAGCACGAACGCCGCCGGAATCAGCCACCGGAAGAACGTCTGACGCAGCCACATACCTTCGATGCTACGCCGGTCAGACAGAATGGATCCTGACGAAAGGATCACGATGATCGAACTGCGCACTCCCGCCGAGCTCGAGGCGATGCGTCCCGCGGGGCGATTCGTCGCAGAGACTCTGGCGACGCTGCGGGACGAGACGAAGGTGGGCACCAATCTGCTGACCATCGATCGCCGTGCGCACGACCTGATCCGGCGGGCAGGCGCTGAATCGTGCTACATCGACTACCACCCCTCGTTCGGCGCGAGTCCGTTCGGGAAGGTCATCTGCACGTCGGTCAACGACGCCGTCCTGCACGGTCTGCCGCATGACTACGCCCTCCAGGACGGCGACCTCGTGACCCTAGACTTCGCCGTCGCCGTCGACGGCTGGGTCGCCGACTCGGCGGTCTCCTTCATCGTCGGGACGCCGCGCGACGAAGACCTCGCTCTCATCGACACGACGCAGCGCGCCTTGGATGCGGCGATCAGCGTCGCAACGACGGCAGGGCGGATCGGCGATATCTCGCACGCCATCGCCGAGGTCGCGCACGCCGACGGGTACACGATCAACACCGACTTCGGCGGTCACGGCGTCGGACGCACGATGCATGGCGACCCGCACGTCCCGAACGACGGCAAGCCCGGGCGCGGCTACCCCCTGCGCGCCGGTCTCGTGCTGGCTCTCGAACCCTGGTTCCTGCAGACGACGGACAAGCTCGTCACCGACCCGGACGGCTGGACGCTGCGCAGCGCCGACGGTTCACGCGGCGCTCACGCCGAGCACACCGTCGCGATCACCGACGACGGTCCCGTCATCCTCACCGATCGCTCGTTCCTCGGCGTCGACTGAGGCCCCGGCGCCGAGATCCTGCCCGGCGCGCCGACTATTACGGGAGAAGATCGGGCCGTCGCTCCCGTGTGCGCTCGAGCTGCTGATCTCGACGCCACTGCGAGACGCGGCCGTGATGACCCGACAGCAGCACGTCGGGCACGTCGTAGCCCCGCCACGCCGCGGGCTTCGTGAAGGAGGGGTACTCGAGCAGGCCGTCTTCGTGAGACTCTTCGACGAGGCTCTCGGGATTGCCGACGACGCCGGGAATCAAACGGCCCACAGCCTCGATCATCGCCATCGCGGCCACCTCGCCGCCGTTGAGGACATAGTCGCCGATGCTGGTCAGACTGACCTGTCCCAACGTCGCCGCGTAGGAGAACACGCGCTCGTCGATGCCTTCGTAGCGGCCGCATCCGAAGACGAGATGCTCTCCGCCGGTTGGCCAGTTCCGTGCCGTCCCCTGCGTGAAGACGGAGCCGGCGGGCGAAGGGAAGACGAAGCGGAGCGGCCCGGCAGCGTCGGCCGCGATGGCGTCCAATGCCTGGCCCCAGGGCTCGGGCTTCATCACCATGCCGGCGCCGCCGCCGTACGGCGTGTCGTCGACCGTGCGGTGGCGATCCTGGGTGTAGTCCCGCAGATCGTGGACGCGGACGTCGAGGATGCCCGCTCCGCGGGCCCGTCCGAGAAGAGAGACTTCCAGGACGTCGAAGAACGCGGGAAAGATCGTGACGACGTCGATCCGCACGTCAGACCTCGGGATCGGCCGCCGCGGCATCCGCCTCGTCGTCGTCCTCGCCGGACGTCGCCGGTTCGCGATCGTCCTCGCCGGGCAGCTCCTCGAAGAGGCCGGACGGTGGTGTGACGGTGACGGTGCCGGCGGCGACGTCGACCTCCGGCACGATGGCGGAGACGAAGGGCACGAGGATCTCGGCATCCGTGTCGTGCGTGCGCACGACGAGAAGGTCCTGCGCGGGCAGGTGGTCGACACGGACGACACGTCCGACATCGGCCCCGTCACGAAGCACAGTGAGACCCACGAGCTGGTGGTCGTACCAGGCGTCCTCCTCCTGGGAGGGGTTCTCGTCCTGATCGACCCACAGGATCGCGCGCACCATGCTCTCGGCGGCCGTGCGGTCCTCGACATCTTCGAAGAAGACGACCGGGTGGGAGTTCATCCATCGGAACTCCCGAACCGTGACCGTCTTGCCATGCCAGGGTGAGGACTCCGGCACCTGCAGCGTGAAGACGGCGCCGGGCACGAAACGGCCATCCGGATCGTCGGTGTAGAGCTCGAGCTTGAAGGCGCCCTTCAGTCCATGGGCCTTGACGAGACGCCCGACGCGCAGCTGCGTTCGCGCGGGTCCTGCGGCAGCCATCTCAGTCGTCCGCGACATCGACGCGCACGCGCGTGCCGTCGGCGAGGGCGGACACGAGCGTCCGCAGGGCCTTGGCCGTGCGTCCGCCGCGCCCGATCACCCGTCCCCGATCATCGGGGTGCACACGCACCTCCAGGACGTCGCCACGCGGCGACGAGGACGAACGGACGGTGACCTCGTCAGGGTGATCGACGATCCCCTTGACGAGGTGCTCGAGCGCGGCGGAGAGCAACGGTCTTACTCTGCGTCGGTCGACTCGGCCTCGGCCGGAGCCTCGACCTCGGCTGCCTCGGCGGCGGGCTCTTCGGCCTTCTTCTCCGCCTTGGGCTTGATGACCGACTTCTTGGCGGTGTCGACCTGGAACTCCTCCTTGGTCGCTGCCGTCTTCACGGTGGACACGGCGTCGGCGTCACCCTTGAAGCGGCCCCAGTCGCCGGTGAGCTTGAGCAGCGCGGCGACCTGCTCGGTGGGCTGCGCGCCGACCGAGAGCCAGTACTGCGCGCGCTCCGAGTCGACCTCGATGAACGAGGGCTCCTCGGTCGGGTGGTACTTGCCGATCTCCTCGATCACGCGACCGTCGCGCTTGGTGCGCGAGTCGGCGACGACGATGCGGTAGTAGGGCGCACGGATCTTGCCGAGGCGCTTGAGACGAATCTTGACAGCCACAATTCTCCTGAATGGTGTTGTGAGGTGATGAACGACGCTCGGGCTGTGGGGTGCACACCCGGCGGAGGCTCTAGGGTGGACGCGATCGCCGGATAGAGGGTCGAGCGAACGGTCCAGCGTCCTATTTTGCCAGATCGGGACGGATGCCGCGAACCATCGCCGCAGGCGTGTCAGACTGTGCCCATGACGGTGCCCTTCGCGACATCCCGCCGTTCCTCCGTCGGAGTCGAATGGGAGCTGATGCTCGCCGACGAGCGCACCGGCGACCTCGTCCCCCGCGCGCCGGAGGTCCTGGCTGCGGTGGGTGGCGGAGCGGCCCTCGAGCGCCACACGATCACGGGCGAGCTGCTGACCAACACCATCGAGGTCACGAGCGGCGTCGGCGACACCGTGGCGGCGGTCATCGACGACATCGCCGACGCCATCGCCGAGATCCGCACCGCGACCGACCCCCGCGGCATCGCCCTCCTGTGCGCCGGCAGTCATCCGTTCGCGCAGTGGTACGAGCAGGGCGTCACCGACAAGACCAGGTATCACAAGCTCATCGAGCGCACCCAGTGGTGGGGGCGGAACATGATGATCTGGGGCATCCACGTCCACGTCGGCGTGGAGGACGTGAACAAGGTGTTCCCGATCATCGGTGCCCTCACGGCCTACCTGCCGCATCTGCAAGCGCTGTCGGCGTCGAGTCCGTTCTGGGCGGGCGAGCGCACCGGGTACGCCTCCAATCGCGCGTTGGTCTTCCAACAACTTCCCACCGCCGGGCTGCCGTGGCCGCTGACCGCGTGGTCGCAGTACGAGGCATACCTCGATGACATGGTGCGCACGGGCGTCATGGAAGACGCCACCGAAGTGCGGTGGGACATTCGTCCGGCGCCGAAATGGGGCACGATCGAGGTGCGGGCGTGCGATGGCATGTCGACGCTCCCGGAGTTGGCAGCGGTGGCCGCACTGGTCCAGGTTCTCGTGGAGCACTTCTCGCGTGAGCTGGACGCCGGACGCGAACTGCCGACGCTGCAGCCGTGGTTCGTCCGGGAGAACAAGTGGCGGGCGGCGCGATACGGCACCCAGGCGCGGGTCATCGTCGACCGCGACGGCACGCAGCGTCCCGTCTCGGAGCACCTGCGCGAGACGATCGATGCCTTGGCCGACGTCGCGGTCGACCTGCACTGCGCGCGCGAGCTCGACGGAGTCGCAACGATCCTCGACGAAGGGGGCAGTTCGGCGCGTCAGCTGCTGGTCGCTGATGCCGCCGACGGAGACCTTCGCGCCGTTGTGCACCATCTGATCCGCGAGTTCCGGGCGGGCCCAACGCTGCACGACCACCTGGCCTCCCGCCTTCCCTGACGATGGGGCGAGCGCCCGCGCCGGTGCGCTGACGTGTTCCCGACGAGACCAGATCTGCGACAAAGGGCTTTCACATCCTGCCCGACGTAGAGTGACGTCGTGTCCGTCCGCAGGTTCGCCCCGACGACCGCGACGAGCGCTGCCGTGGTCGGCATCGCGGTGCTCACGATGGCGGGATGCGGCGTGGCGACACCGGATCGACCCGTTGCCGCGTCGCCCGCGGATTCGGTGCCGGCGGCGGCCGTCGACGCCGCGCGTGTCCCCGCACCCGCACCGAGCGGCGTCGTCGTCACGATCGGGGACTCGATCATGGCCGGTCTCGGTCTCGACCCCGATCAGGCGTGGCCGTCTCTGGTCGCCGCCGACACCGGCGCGGACATCGTGAACCTCGGTTGCAGTGGCGCGGGCTTCACGATCACCGGTGACTGCGGCGATGACTACGCCGGTCTCGTGCAGCAGGCGATCGCTCTGCGTCCCGCGATCGTGATCATCCAGTCCTCCGACAACGACAGCGGCGCATCGCAGGACGAGATCGACGCGTCGACGCGAGCGGCGGTCGACCAGCTGCGGGCCGCGCTGCCCGACGTGCAGCTGATCGGGATCGCCACGCTCTGGCATCTGGATTGGGACGAGCCCGACGCCATCGGCTGGTCCAGTGAGGCCCTCCAGCGCGCCGTGTCGGATGACGACGGCGTCTTCGTCTCCCTCGGCCAGCCTCTGCGAGGCCGCCCGGAGCTGCTGCAGTGGGACGGGGAGCATCCCAACAGCGACGGGCAGATCGTGCTCAGCGACGCCGTGGAGGCCGCGTTGGACGATGCGGGCGTCGTCCTGTGAGCGCTCAGCTCTTGCCGAACAGCTTCTGAATTTCCGCGAGGTCGGCCTCGCGCGGCGGCGCCGCGGGGGTGCCGAGTCCGAAACCCGAGCCGGTCGGGGCGCTGGCGGCAGCGGCCAGTCCGGCGTTCTCCGCGGCGCGCTTGGCGGGGTTGCCCGATCGTGAGCCGGCGCGGGACTTCTGCTTCCCGCGCTTCGTGGATGCGCCGGGCTTACCGCCCATCGGGCCCATTCCGGGGATGTTGGGCACACCGCCGCGCGCGACGGTCTTCATCATCTTCGCTGCCTGTTCGAAACGCTGCACCAGCTGGTTGACATCGGTGACGGTCATCCCGGATCCACGGGCGATGCGAAGTCGCCGCGAGCCGTTCAGGACCTTGGGGTTGCGGCGCTCCCCCGGTGTCATGGACCGGATGATCGCTTCGGTGCGATCGATCTCGCGGTCATCGAAGTTCTCGAGCTGCTGCTTCATCTGTCCCATGCCGGGAAGCATGCCCAGCATCTTCTTCATCGAGCCCATCTTCTTCATCTGCTGAAGCTGCTCGAGGAAGTCTTCGAGGGTGAACTGCTCGGTCGCGAGCTTCTCCGCGACCTTGCGAGCCTCCTCCTCGTCGAAGGCCTGCTGCGCCTGTTCGATGAGCGTCAGGATGTCGCCGAGATCGAGGATGCGACTGGCCATGCGGTCAGGATGGAACGCCTCGAGGTCCTCGAGGTTCTCGCCCGTGGAGGCGTAGATGATCGGGCGGCCGGTCACCGAGGCCACGGACAGGGCGGCACCACCGCGCGCATCGCCGTCGAGCTTGCTCAGCACCACACCGGTGAAGTCGACACCGTCTTGGAAGGCCTTCGCCGTGTTCACGGCGTCCTGACCGATCATCGCGTCGATGACGAAGAGCACCTCGTCGGGATCCGTCGCCGTGCGGATGTCGGCCGCCTGCTTCATGAGCTCGGCATCCACACCGAGCCGTCCCGCGGTGTCGATGATCACGACATCGTGCTGCTGGCGGCGCGCCGTCTCGACGCCGTCACGCGCGACGCGAACCGGGTCGCCGACGCCGTTGCCCGGTTCGGGTGCGTAGATGGCGGCGCCGGCGCGCTCGGCAACGACCTGCAGCTGGTTGACGGCGTTCGGACGCTGGAGGTCGGCGGCCACGAGCAGCGGCGTGTGCCCGTCTTTCTCGAGCTGTCGGGCGAGCTTGCCGGCGAAGGTGGTCTTGCCGGATCCCTGGAGGCCGGCCAGCATGATCACGGTGGGCGGGTTCTTCGCGAACTGCAGACGACGCTGCTGACCACCCAGAATCGCGACGAGCTCTTCGTTGACGATCTGCACGACCTGCTGGGCAGGGTTGAGGGCGCGATTGACCTCGTCGCCGAGAGCACGCTCGCGAACCTTCGCCGTGAACTCCTTGACGACCACCAGTGCCACGTCCGCATCGAGCAGGGCGCGCCGGATCTCTCGGACGGTGCCGTCGACGTCTGCGGGGCTGAGCTTGCCCTTCGTGCGGAGGTTGCGGAAGGTCTCTGTCAGCCGATCGCTGAGGGTGCCGAAAGTCGCCATGATCCCCTGATTCTACGGGAAGCCCCTCGCCGGCTCTGCGCTGCTGAGGCGGAGCCGGTGGCCCCGGTCACTGCGACGCGCCGGCGGCCGCCAGTGCGCGCTCGACCAATCCGCCCAGCGCCGGGCGCGGAGCCTCGGATGCCGCCCATGCCCAGACGGCGGCGAACACGGCGGCCGACAGGGCGGCGGCGTGCACGTCGGCCTCGAGGCGGGACGGCGCCCGCGGCGACCAGGTTGTCGGACACGGCGCGACTGAGGATCCCCGTACGGATCGCCCGCTCGTCGGCGAGCTCATCGGACAGCCCCATCACCGCGCCGTGGATGATGGCCAGTGCGAGGCTGTCGGCTTCGATGTCGCACACGGCCGCCCGCAGGGCAGCCGTCGGAGCTGCGCCGGCGCGCAACGCGTCGACCGCACGGCGGATGCCCTCGTCGAGCGCCGCCCACAGGACGGCGGACTTCGACGAGAAGTAGTTGAAGAAGCTCGACCGGCTCACGCCCGCGCGCTGCGTGATGGCGGCGATCGTCGTCTCCGCGAATCCCCGTTCGAGAAAGAGCTCTGTCGCCGCCTCCGCGATCGTGGAGCGCGAGGTGGCGCGGGGGCGACCCGAGGACATCTGTCCACTGTAGCGAGGCGTATTGTTGGACCCGGTCCACAAACACCGCCCTCCATTCGCGAAGGAGCCCACCATGCTCGACGTGCAGACCGTCGGCCTCGCGCCCGACTTCATTGCGTACACCGACGGGTGGGCGCTGCAGCGCGACATCCACGCCGACGTCGTCGCCGGGCAGCGCCCCGACACGCTGCTGCTCCTGGAGCACGAGGCCGTCTTCACCGCGGGTGCCCGCACGGCGCGAAACGAACGGCCCACCGACGGTACGCCGGTCGTCGATGTGGACCGCGGCGGCAAGATCACGTGGCACGGACCCGGCCAGCTCGTCGGCTACCCGATCGTTCGACTCACCGAACCCGTGGACGTCGTCGCCCACGTGCGCCGGCTCGAGCAGATCCTCATCGACGTGTGGGCACGCGGGCGTCGACGGCACCGCGTCGAGGACGTCCGG
>NZ_BADB01000188.1:0-178 GCF_000333415.1 Microbacterium sp. B24
AGCTCGGTCCCGGGGATCCTCTAGAGTCGGTCTGAAGACGGCCGTGGCACGCTGGGTCGAGCAGGCCGAGGCCTCGGGGCAGCAGGTCGCGGTGGGAGATGTCGCGGCATCCTTCCGCGAAGCCGTCGTCGACGTGCTCGTCACCAAAGCACTCGATGCGTGCGCGCAGCACGGCGTG
>NZ_BADB01000187.1:0-11390 GCF_000333415.1 Microbacterium sp. B24
AAGAGGAAGCGTTCGATGCAGTGCCCCAGACGGCAGTTCCGACGGCCACCGCCCCCGCCGCCGAGACGGCGGCGAGGGCGTTGCGCGCGGCNGTCACGGACGTCCGCCGCAGTTCTTGGCCTGGTACTGCACGGTGATCTGCGTGCTGCGGTTGACGACCGTTCCCGCGGCGGGATTCGTGCCCGTCACGGTGCCGTTGTCATCGGCGGTCGGCGAGGCGGTGCACTGCTGGGCGACATTGCTGAAGCCCTGCGCCTTCAGTGTGTTCACGGCATCCGCGGGCTTGCCGCTCACGGCCGGAACGGCGATGCCCTGCCCGTTGCTGGGACGGATTGTCACCGTCGTGCCGCCGGCGACCTTGCCCGCACCGGGGTCCTGCTGGACGATGGTGCCCGCGGCTTCGGTTCCGTCCACCGGGTCGCCGACCGTCACCGAGAATCCGGCCGTGCTCAGCGTCTGCTGCGCCTGGTCGATGGTCATGCCGATCACCGACGGAAGATCTGTCAGCTGGCGCTTGGTCAGCGCGGAATCCGGGTCGGGGAAGCGATCGCCACCGTACTTGGCGTTCGCGGCCCCCTGCATCGCCGGCCAGATGGAGTTGCGGATCTTGGAGAGTACGTAGCCGTTCTCGTAGTGATCGCTCAGCAGGTCGGTGCCCTCGACGTTGCCGACCCAGACAACGGTGGCGACCTTGGTCGACGAGCCGTCCATCCAGGTGTGCAGGTACTCGTGGATACCGGTCTTGCCGAACACGGGCACGCCGTCGCCGATCTGTGCGCCGGAGCCGGTGCCCGTCATGACGCCCTGCAGCGTGTACGCCGCTGTCGCCGCGACCGCCTCGCTCATCGCGGGCTGGCAGGTGATCTGCGGGGTGATGTCCTTGCCCTGCGCGTCGATCGCCTTGTCGATCGCCTTCGAGGGGCACAGCGTGCCCTTGGCGGCCACCGAGGCATAGACCTGGGCCATGTCGATCGGAGCAACGGCCTGGTCGCCGAGAACGTTGTAGGCGTAATTCGTCGTGTCCAGCGGTCCGCCGCTGCCGGTCATGACGCCCATCTTCATCGCGAGCCGGTTCGTGCTGCACACCGAGATCTTCTCGGCCATCGTGAGGAAGCCCGAGTTGAGGGAGTCTCTCGTGAAGTTGTAGACCGTGCCCACGTAGCCCGAGTTGTTCTCGAAGTTTCCGATCTGGCCGTTGCCGTTGTTGCCGGCGACCACGTTCTGGATCGTCCCGTCGCACTGGTCGACCTTCTTCGGGCCGATGCGCCCGTTCAGAGTCTCATTGACGGAGTGTCCCTGCTCGAGCCAGTTCAACAGGCTGAAGATCTTGTAGGTCGAACCCGCCGAGTGGCCGCCGCCGCCGCCGTTCTCCTCACGCACGTTGTAATTCACCTGTGTGGTGGGGGCGTTGACGGCGGCATCGTCCGTCGAGAACGGGCGGTTCTGCACCATGGAGAGGATGCGTCCGGTGCCGACCTCCACCTGCACGGCAGAGGCTCCGAGGTTCATGTAGTCCACGTGTGCCGGCACGATCGAGATGGCCTTCAGGCCCTCGTCCTGCAGCGTCGGGTCGAGCGTCGTGTAGATCTTCATGCCGCCGCGGCGCAGGTTCGCCGCGCGCGTGTCGTCATCGGCGCCGAAGGCGGGGTCCTTCAGCAGGATCGTGCGCACGTACTCGCAGAAGAACTCGGCACCCGTCGCGTTCTGGCAGCCCTGGCTGCGGTTCGTGATGTTCGGCGTGATGGGCGAGGCCATCGCGTCGTCGTACTCCTTCTGCGAGATCTTGCCGTTGGCCAGCATCCGGCCGAGAACGTAGTTGCGTCGATCGAGGGTCAGGGAGTAGCCGTCGGCCTGACTGTTGACCGGGTTGCCGGCCTTGTCGGTCGTCGACCCTTCCGGCATATCGATGCGGTAGACGTTGGGAGCCTGCACCATACCGGCGATCGTCGCCGCCTGCGCGATCGTCAGATCGGCTGCCGAGACGCCGAAGTAGTGCTGTGCCGCGGCGCCGATGCCGTAGACGAGGCCGCCGAAGTTGGTGATGTTCAGGTAGCCCAGCAGGATCTCGTCCTTGGAGTACTGCTTCTCGAGCTGGATCGCGTACCGCATCTCCTGCAGCTTGCGCTGGTAGCCCTCAGCTCCCTGGTTGGCCGTGGTCGTCGCGTAGCACGCCGCGACTTCGTCGGAGTTCTGCGCCTTGCTCTCACAGTTCTGCTGCAGCACGTTCTTGACGTACTGCTGGGTGATCGACGAGCCTCCGCGGTTGGAACCGTTGGAGGCGTTGCCCACGAGCGCGCTCAGGGTGCCGACGAGGTCGACGCCGCCGTGCGTGTAGAAGTTCTTGTCCTCGCTGGAGGTGATCGCGTCGTACATGACGGGGTTGACCTGGTCGAACGTCACCGGGATGCGGTTCTGGTCGTAGAACTCCGCCATCAGTGCGTCGTTGCCGTTCGCGTCCTTGCGGTACATCTCGGTCGGCAGCATGAGCGGATCGATCTGGAGGAAGCCCGGCATGTTCTCGAACGTGTCGAGTGCGCTGGAAGCGGCGTAGCCGGAGACCGCGATCGCCGGTGTCACGGTGGCCGTGACGAGGATACCGGCGATGGCGCTCAGACCGACGAGTCCCGCAATGCCACCGAGCACACCGGTGGCCGTCCGTTTGAGTTGGGGCATAGGCTTGATCGTAAGGGAGAACCCTGGGGGATCCCTCGGTGGGCGCGGGCGCGCCACCACTGGCTACACCGAATCCGGGAGTCCGCATGACCACGTGGGAGTACCTCACGACCCCTCTGCTGATCCACAACACCGCCGCGATCCTCAACAACTGGGGCAAGCAGGGGTGGGAACTGGTTCAGGTCGTCCCCGGACCCGAAGGCGGACTCGTCGCGTACTTCAAGCGCCCCGTCGGCGCGGGCACCGCGAACGCGGGCCTCGGCGCGGCGGCGGTCGCCGCCCAGCAGTTCGGGGAGGACGCATGAGCATCGCCGCCCGCCTGAGTGAGCTCGGCATCGAGCTGCCCTCCGTGGTCCCGCCGGTCGCGTCTTACGTCCCCGCCGTCGTTCACGGCGATCTCGTCTACACCTCGGGCCAGTTGCCGATGGTCTCGGGCGCGCTGCCGGCCACAGGTAAGGTCGGCGAGGGAGACGGGCTGGTGGCGGCATCCGACGCCAAGAACTTGGCGCGCCAGAGCGCGCTGAACGCCCTCGCGGCGGCGGCAGCCGTCGTGGGCGACATCGAACGGCTGGTGGGCGTCGTCAAGGTGACCGGGTTCGTCGCGTCCGTGCCGGAGTTCACCGGTCAGCCCGGTGTCATCAACGGCGCCAGCGATGTGCTCGGCGACATCTTCGGCGATGCCGGACGCCATGCCCGTTCCGCCGTCGGCGTGCCGGTGCTGCCGCTGGACAGCCCCGTCGAGGTCGAGGTCGTCTTCTCTCTCGTGTGATCTGCGCCGTGCTCGGCAGATCGCGGGGCGTCCCGACGATCTCGGCCTTTCTTCGAGCCGTTATTTAGGTTAGCCTCACCTAAGAGTTTGATGAGAGCCGGGGCGGCGACTGTTGGTAGCGGCAGCCGCCCCGGCACCTCATCGGCTCACGAGCGCCCGCACGCGTGCGGGCGTTGCACCGAGTGCCGAGAGGCACTCCAACCCTACTGATTGGAGTACTCCCTCATGTCCAGCACCCTGCGAAAGCGCACGATGGCCACCTCGATCGCCGGCCTCGCGCTGGCCCTCGTCGGCGTCCCTGCGTACGCCGCGACCGGTCTCAGCCCGGCGCCGTCCGTGGATGCCGCCGGCGCTCGCTACTTCCTCGATGGTGACACCACGACGACGACCGTGACGGGCCTCGCCGCGAACACCGAGTACTACGTCGGTCTCTGCGCGAACGCTTCCTACCTGTTCGGCATCCCCGCCTGTGCCGGCTTCCAGACGGTGACCTCGGACGCCTCCGGGACGCTGAGCGCGGCCGTGCTCCTTCAGCGCAACGGCACCAACACGCACGCCTCCGCCCCCGGGCAGCCGGGCACGGTGAACTGCGCGGCCACGAACGCGTGCGCGATCAAGGTCGCTACGCACGGCACCAGCAAGCAGATCGTCGACCAGAGCGTGTCTTTCCGCGTCGACGAGTAATCCCCCCCCCGCGACGGTGGGCGGGGCTGCATCAGACCGCTGCGCCCACCGTCATCCCTCTCCGCTTGCGCTCCATCGAGGTCACTTCCGCATGCCTGTTCTTCGTCGTCCCACTGCGCTCCTGCGCGTCTTCGCCGTCACCGCCGTCCTCACGCTCCTCACGGGCCTCGCTGTCGCCCTGTCCCCGTCGCCCGCATCGGCGGCAGGGACGGGGATCTCATCGGGCACCGTGCACTGGGGAATCAAGGAGTCGTGGCGCAACTACATCGGCAGCGGGGTGATCACGGAGGGTGGCGTCACTCGCGCGGCCGACGGCGCCTTCGACTTCCCCGTCTCGGGGGGATCGTTCGACGCGGCCGACAACGCCCTGACCCTGTCGCTCGATGGGTCGGTGCGCTTCGCGGCCTACTGCAGCGACCCCGTCGCCTCCACCGGGTGCCTGCTCGATTCGACGTTCTCGAAGCTCACGGTAACGATCTCCGCCGACCGTCAGGAGCTCCGGGGGGACTACGACGGCATCGCGCGGGACAATCCAGGCGGGGCCATCGCGCACTATGGTGACGTCGTCATCGCCACGATCGATGCGCTCGGGGCGAAGCCGACGACGGATGCCGGAGTCACCACATGGCCCGCGATGTCCACGGTCGCGGGCGAGGGCTTCCCGCTGTACCCGGTGGGCACGACGATGGACGCCGTGACGGTGAGCTACACCGGTGCCGGCGGAGCGCCGGATCTCGGTGAGAAATGGAGCACGCCGGGTGCTCCCGTCTTCGCCCCGGCAGCCACATGGACCGGTGATGCCGATGCCGCGAGCCGAGATGTCCTCGTCGGCGCGACGATGCTGCACGTCGTCGAACGTGCGTCCAGCACCGCCCCGCGGCTCACCGTCCGCGCTCATGACCCCGCCGGTCTCGTCCCGGCCGCGAGCGTCGACATCGCTCTCGAGCCGAACGCGACGTATGCGGTCGCCAGCGATCCGGCATCCGATCGCGTCTTCGTCGTCACCCAGGTGCGCACCAACGTCGCCGGCGTCCGCGGCGGCACCGCGATCGTCACCGCCGTGGAATGGACCCCCGGCGGCTACAGGACCTCTGTGGTCGAGACGATCACCGGAACCGCGTTCACCCTGAACGCCGTCACGTGGAACTCCGTTGCCGACGAGCTCGCCCTGATCACGCAGGTGCGCGGTTCCGCCGCGGATCGTTTCACCCTGACGCGCATCGTGGACGGCGTCGGAGCGGTCAGCCGCGTGCCCGTCACACTTCCCCCGGATGCGACCGACGCGGAGCGGTCGGCCGAGCTGTTCGGAGGCAGCGGCCCGAAGTCCGGGGGAGCGCTCATCGCGCTTCGCGACGGGACCTATCTTGCGGTCGGCAAGCTCGTCGACGGCAAACCGCTGCGCGCCCGCCACCTGGTGCCGGCAGCGACCTCGGCCGCGACCACCTTCGTCGAGGGCAGCGTCCCCACCGTGCAGCCGTTCGCCGCCGACTACAACCAGTACTTCGCGTACGAGCTGGCCACACGCGCCGCGGACGGGTCCGTGCTGCTCTACAGCGCGAACTGGACCGGGGTCGTGGCCTATGTCGATGTGGCAGGCGGAGTCGCGCGCACGATCGCCAACGACGTACCCCTCAGCGTGCAGGGCTACAGCGATCACGCGGCATCCGATCCTGGTCATGATCTGGACTACGTGCTCAGTCAGACGTCGTCGTCGATCGATGTGCTCCGCGATCACCGGCTGATCACCAGCGTCGCCGTCGGCGGCTTCGCGCGCGACGCGCTCAGCCGCGACGTGTTCGCCGTGCTTCCCGACGGGTCAGTCGTGGTGCAGGTGAAGGATGAGGCGACCGGTAGACGCGCCCTGCAGCGGCTGTCTCTCACCGGCGTCGCCCCCGTCGTGTCGTCCGATCCGGTCGACCGCTCGGTGACCCTGCCGGCCGGGACGTCGTCGGCCGCCGTCGCCTTCCAGGCCACCGGAAGCGGGCAGGTGCAGTGGCAGCTCCGGCCCTCGGGTGCGACGCGATTCAGCGACATCCCTGGAGAGACCTCGCCCCTGTTGGCGCTCAACGCCACCGTGAACACCGACGGCACGCAGGTGCGCGCCGTCTTCTCGAACGCGGCGGGCAGCGTCGCGAGCGCGCCCGCGACGATCCGCGTGGCGAGCGCCCCGATCATCGAGGCACAGCCGACGGCGCCGACCGTGTACGTGGGACAGCCCTACCAGCTCTCGGTTCTCGCAGCGGGCAATCCAGCCCCGGCGGTCACCTGGCAGCGTCAGATCGACGGTGCGTGGGTCGACGTGGTCGAGGGTGTCGAGGGAACCCGCCTCACCGTCGCCGCGGCACCCCAGGGCGACGACGGCGCACGGTACCGGGCGAAGCTCACGAACAGCGTCGCCACGGTCTACAGCGCCGAGGTCGGAGTCAGCGTGCGCACCCGACCGGCCGTCCCCGAGACGACGACCTACACCGGCGTGGCGTTCGAGTGGACGGGCGCCGCGGAGTGGCAGCACCGTCCGCCGAACGGCAGCGCGGCCAACTACTTCTCCGCCGGGGTCTCCGATGGCACGGAGCAGACCTATCGTGCAACCTCTGACGGCGTGCGCATCCTCCAGCGGGCCGCCGACGGAACCGCAACCACGGAGGCGACGTGGCAGACGCGCGGTGCGCATGTCGACGCGGGAGGGCAGGCTGCCCAGCTGATGCGCTTCACCGACGGCACGGCCGTGCTCGGAGCCGACGGAGCAGCGACGATCGAGTGGAAGGGGACGGTGAGCGTCAACTTCTACGACGGGCTCGTGCCGTTCACGCTGGCCGATCCTCGTCTGACGGTGGCCGCGGATGGCACCGGCATCCTCAGCGCCGATCTCTCGGGTTATGCGGGTGACATGTCCAACCCGGACAAGCCGAAAGAACCGGTCGCGCCGCAGAGCGACGTCACCGTGGCGACGTTCCGAGGGGTCGTCGTCGACGCCACCCGCGGGTTCGTCGTCGCTCCCGACTTCACCGGTGTCGAGATCGATGCGCGCGGGGGCACGCCGCAGGTGCGGTCGGGATCCGGATGGGGAGCATGGCCCCAGCAGTTCGTCGATTTCCACGCGACGACGCATCTGGCCGCCTACTTCTATTCCACCGGCGGGTCGATGGATGCCGCCAAGCGCCCGGCAGCGTTCGCGATCGGGTTCTCCGGCGCCGGCATCCCCAGCACTCCTGTCACGCCGGACACTCCGGTCGTGACGCCACCGGTCATCGTGCCGAGCGGTCCGACGACGACCGTCCAGACACGCGAGGGCGCTCTGCTGTGGGGCGTGAAGAGCTCGTTCCGCAGCTACATCACCGGCCCGATCGCCAAGGGCGCGATCGCGGTATCCGGCGGCGCGAGTTCGGCCGACGGGCAGTTCCGCTTCGGTCAGACCGGCAGCGCTCTCAGGGACGGCCGCGGCACGGCCAGCTACGGCGGATCGGTGCGGTTCACCGGGCACGCCGGCGTCCTCGATCTGACCTTCTCCGACCCGCAGGTGCGGATCGACTCGGCATCGAGCGCGACCCTCCTGGTGAGCGTGGGTGGCAGGCGCACCGATCTCGCTTCGCTCGATCTCGCGGCCGGTCATCGCAGCGACGCGGAGGGGGCGCTGGCCTACAGTTCCGTGCCCGCGACCCTCACGGCCTCGGGTGCGGGGATCTTCTCCTACGGATCCTCGCAGTTCTATGGCCCCGGGACGGCGATGGACCCCGTCGCCTTCGTCGTCGGAGCGGATGCCGCGCCCGGCTCGGGCGGCGAGGCACGAACCGTCGCTTCGGCACGCGCAACCCCTGCCTGGACGCCCCCCGCCGAGCCGCCTGCCCGCACCGGGCTGTCGATCGATGCCGCCTACGCCGCGGGGGTGCCGGCGGGCGGTGAGATCTCGGCGTCGGGGGCGGGCTTCGCCCCCGGGGAGACCGATATCAAGGTCGTCGTGTATTCGACGCCGATCGTGCTCGAGCAGGCGCTGACGGCGGATGCGAACGGCGTTGCGACGTGGCGAGGGCTGCTTCCGGCGACGCTCGCTGCGGGCACCCACACGCTCACCTTCCAGGGCAAGGACCTCGCCCTGGGGGCACCGATCTCGGTGCTGGCCCCCGTTGCGATCAGCGGCTGCACGGTCGACGAGGCGTCGACCGACTGGGGATTCAAGGAATCGTTCCGCTCCTATATCTCAGGATCCATCGCGCACGGAAAGTGGGAGGTGTCCGACGGTGCCGCCTACACGACCCCGGTGTTCCAGTGGCACAGCGGTACGGGCACCGCGGACCTCACGGCGATGACCGGCCAGGTCGACTTCGCCGGAACCGTCACCTTCACCGGCCACGACGGCCTCCTGCACACGACCGTGGGCAGCCCTCGCCTTCGGCTCGTCAGTGCGACACGCGCGCAACTCCTGCTCGATGTCTCCGGGGTGACGATGGAGGACGCGCTCGCGGGGCGGACCGAGAATGCGGTGACCGCTCTTGCCGTGCCCTTCGTCGACATCGACCTGACGGCGGCGGAGGTCTCGCGCTCCGGCAACGGCGTCACGGTGAAGGGCGCGCCGACGACGATCACGGCAGAGGGGTCGACGGCGTTCCCGAACTATCCGGCGGGAACCGCTTTCGATCCGATCTCGTTCTCGATCTCGGTCAGCGACTGCGCGACGCAGGTGCTCTCAGACGACGCGGCGGCGGCGGTCGGTTCGACGGGGGATGCCGCAGCATCCGCCATGCCGGTGTGGGGATGGGCGCTCGTCGGCGGCGCCGCGCTGCTGTTCGCCGCCGGAGGGTCTGCGGTGACGACGATGGTGCTGCGACGGCGGAAGGAGCCGCACACGTTGCGCTGAGAGGGGACGACGGGGAGAGTAGGGGCATGCCGGTCCTTGCTCTCCTCGTCTTCGTCATCATGGTCGCCGCGCTCGTCGACGCGATCACGAGGCGCGACGATCAGGTGCGCCACCTGCCGAAGTTCGCTTGGATCATCTTCATCATCCTGCTGCCCCTCGTGGGATCGGTCCTCTGGTTCGCGCTCGGTCGCGAATGGGGAAGGGCGTCCGAACCGATGAGCTTCGGCGACCCTCGACGGTGGTCACGTGAGGCGGAGCCGCCGGCCGCGGCATCCCCGATGCGCGATACACGCACGACCGAGCAGCAGCTGGCCGATCTCGAGCGGGAGGAGCGTGCTGCGCGCCTCGAGGCGGAGATCCGGCGGCGCCGGTCGGCACAGGAGGACGGCGCGAACTGACGCGCCGCCCTCCGATCCGCCGCGGCGGCTGAGGGGGCCCTACTTCTTCGTGATCTTCGACTGGATCGTCGACATGACCATGGTGTCGGCCAGCGTCGTGGTATCGCCGACCTCGCGCCCCTCGGCCACGTCGCGCAGGAGCCGACGCATGATCTTTCCGGAGCGGGTCTTCGGCAGCTCGGTGACGATGTACACATCACGCGGGCGTGCGATGGGGCCGATCTGCTCGCCGACCCACCGGCGGAGGACGTCCACGATGCCGTCGACGTCGTGCGCCTTGAGGAACGACTCCTTCAGCACGCAGAACGCGACCACCGCCTGGCCCGTCGTGTCGTCGGCGGCGCCGACCACCGCGGCCTCGGCCACCGCTTCGTTGCCCACGAGCGCCGACTCGATCTCTGTCGTCGACAGACGGTGCCCGGACACGTTCATCACGTCGTCGACCCGGCCGAGGAACCAGACGTCGCCGTCATCGTCCAGGCGTGCGCCGTCGCCCGCGAAGTAGAAGCCCTTGTTCTGGAACTTCTCCCAATAAGTCTCGACGAACCGTTCCGGGTCGCCCCAGATGCCGCGCAGCATCGAGGGCCACGGCTTCGTGATGACCAGCAGGCCCCCGTTGCCGTTGCCGACGTGCATGCCTTCGTCGTCGACGACGTCGATGCCGATTCCGGGAAGCGGCACCTGAGCCGACCCCGGCTTGGTCTCGGTGACTCCGGGCAGCGCCGACACCATGATCGCGCCCGTCTCGGTCTGCCACCACGTGTCGACGATGGGGGCCGCATCACCGCCGATGATCGAGCGGTACCACATCCATGCCTCGGGGTTGATGGGCTCGCCCACCGAGCCGAGGAGACGCAGCGAGGACAGATCGAACTTCTGCGGGATCTCGCGGCCGAGCTTCATGAACGAACGGATCGCCGTCGGCGCGGTGTACAGGATGGTGACGCCGTACTTCTCCACCAGTTCCCACCACCGGCCCGGATGCGGCGCGTCGGGCGTGCCCTCGTAGAGCACCTGGGTGGCGCCGTTGGCGAGCGGGCCGTACGTGACGTAGGAGTGCCCGGTGATCCAGCCGATGTCGGCCGTGCACCAGAAGACGTCCGAGGCCGGGTGCAGGTCGTGCACGACCCTGTTGGTGAACGCCGCCTGCGTCAGATAGCCGCCCGAGGTGTGCAGAATGCCCTTGGGCTTTCCGGTCGTGCCCGAGGTGTAGAGGATGAACAGCGGGTTCTCCGCCGGGAACGGCTGCGCCTCGTGCTCGGCGGATGCCGCGGGAACCGCTTCGTGCCACCAGATGTCGCGGCCCTCGGTCCAGGAGATCTCGTTGTCGGTGCGGCGCACCACCAGCACATGCTCCACGCTCTCCTGCAGCCCCTCGCCGCGGTCGCCCAGGGCCTGGTCCACGGCCGGCTTGAGGGGCGAGACACGTCCCTTGCGGTATCCGCCATCGGCGGTGATAACGAGTTTCGCTCCCGCGTCGTCGATGCGCGAGCGCAGGCTGTCGGCCGAGAACCCGCCGAAGATCACGGAGTGGATGGCGCCGATGCGGGCGACCGCGAGCATCGCGACGATCGCTTCGGGGATCATCGGCAGGTAGATGGCGACGCGGTCGCCGGCTCCGATGCCGAGCTGTTCCAGCACATTTGCCGTCCGCTTGACCTCCTCGGTCAGCTCGGCGTAGGTGATGCGGCGCTCATCGCCCGGCTCGCCTTCCCACAGCAGCGCGACGCGGTCGCCGTTGCCGGCCGCGACATGGCGGTCGAGGCAGTTGTACGCCACGTTCAGCTCGCCGTCGGCGAACCACTGGGCGAACGGCGGGTTCGTCCAATCGAGGACCTGGGTGAACGGGGTGTGCCAGTGCAGGCTCCGGGCCTGCTCCGCCCAGAAGCCGTCGCGGTCGGCATCCGCCTGGGTGTACAGATCGGCGGTGGCGACGGCATCCGCGGCGAACTCGGGGGAGGGGGCGAACCGGCGGGTTTCATTCAGGACTCTAGAGGATCCCCGGGACCGAGCT
>NZ_BADB01000186.1:0-1896 GCF_000333415.1 Microbacterium sp. B24
GCCGCGACGATGGCCCGTCTTCGCACGACGATCGAGAGCTATATCCGTGCCGGTGCGCGCCGGATCTACGACTGGGACACGACCGTCCAGCGGCTGCACCGCGAGCACGGCGATATCCTCGCCGCGATCGAGTCCGGCGACGCGGAGCGCGCCCGCGAACTCGTGCGCGCCCACATCACCGCCTACTATGCGGATGCCGGGTTGCCGGCACCCTCGACCGCCGTGGTGGCCGTCGACGGCTGACGTCAGCGACGGGGGAGCGTCGGGATCAGCTCGGTGAGATAAGCGGAGGTGTGCTCCCACCCCTCCACGGCCTGGCAGGTCACACCCATCGCGAGGACGGGGTAGTCGTTGCCGTGCTCGTCGAGGCGGTCGCCGACGAACAGCATGTCATCGAGCGAGATGCCGGTGACCTCGGCGAGCTTGCGCATGCCGTACGCCTTGTCGATGCCGCGGTGGGTGATGTCGACCGACGTCGAGCCGCCGGAGCGGACCTCGAGATCGGGAATGCGCGCGGCGACCGCGTCGCGCAGCGCGTTCTTCTTCTCGCCCGTCGGGTCCCAGGCCATCTTCGCCTCGAGGGGAGCTGTCTGCCCGAGCGCGGAGAAAGTGATCTGCGAGCCGCGATCCTCCAGGATGTCTCCCCACGGCTCGGCCTCCCACAGGCCCAGGCGACGGGCCTCTTCCTCGACGGCAGCGAGGGCGCGCGACTTCTCGTCGTCGGTGAGGGCGTGCGCGTAGACCGTGCGGACGCCACCCTCCTCGAGTCGGTAGTACTGCGTCCCGCACGTGGGCATGAGGTGGAAGCGGTCGAGGGTCGCGGCATCCGCCGCCGGAAGCCGCTCGACGACCTGCGACTGGAACTGCTGCAGCTGGCCGCCCGAGATGATGGCCACCTCGACGCGCGTCGCGAGCTCGAGCAAGAGCTCTCCGATGCGGGGATCGATGGCGCTCTTGGAAGGAGCCAGCGTGTCGTCGAGATCGAACGCGATCAGGCGGGGGGTGGTCATCGGGTGCTCCCATCCGGTGAATGAGCGAGGAAAGGCCCCGCCGGATCTCTCCAGGCGGAGCCTCTCTGCTGTCGGGGTGACAGGATTTGAACCTGCGGCCTCTTCGTCCCGAACGAAGCGCGCTACCAAGCTGCGCCACACCCCGTGGCAACCCTCCGAGTCTACCCCGTCGATGCCTCCCGTGACGAATCGAGCAGGCTGTCGTCCTCGCGACGCGCGCGCAGCGTGAGCACCGACGCCTCGGGACGGCATCCGAAGCGCACCGGAGCGTAGATCGAGTGTCCGAGCCCGGCCGAGACGTTCAGCGGCACGCGACGTCCGGCAGCCGCCCAGGTGCTCAGACCGCGGGCCTGGTCGAGGGGGATGTCGCAGTTGGCCACCAGGGCGGAGGGGGAGAAGGGGATGCGCACCTGACCGCCGTGCGTGTGTCCGGCGAAGATCGCCCGGGCGCCCAGTTCGACGAATCGGTCCAAGACGCGTCGGTACGGCGCGTGCGTCACACCGATCACGAGGTCCGCATCCCGTGCAGAACGCAAGAGCCGACCGCGTCGGGCGCCCTCGAGCGCGGCAGGCAGAGCCGGCAGATCGTCCCACTCGCGGTGCGCGTCGCTGACTCCGAAGGTCTCCAGCCGCAGGCCGCCGGCCTCGACGACAGCCGCGGTGTTGTTCAGGTTCGTCCAGCCGAGCTCATCGGTGAAGTAGGCGTCCATGGCTGCCGTGTCCAGCCCCACGACGTTGCGCGGACCGGCCGACGGCCCGCGAAAGTAGTTGAGAGGATTCCGGGCCCGACGTCCGCTCACGTCGTTCGACCCATGGACGAAGAGTCCCGGCACACCGCGCAGGGGCGCGAAACGCGCACGGATGCCCTTCAACCCCTCGGCATGGC